>CAZLIG010000005.1:0-20961 GCA_964559415.1 uncultured Rhodospirillaceae bacterium | reverse complement strand
TTTCCTGAGCCTTCGATTGGGCCTTCTGTTCAGCCTTGGCTTTAGCCGCCTGGGCTTGCATCTCTCTCTTCACTTTTTCCGGAACACCCGCATCAGCCCTTGACCCCTTCTCGTCACCATAAACGGAAGCCCAAATATCCGTCACCATCTGGTGAAACATATCGAAGAGCGATCCATAGCCAAATTCCGACGCCATGACAGCCTCTGTAATTTCTTAAAGTAATTGTCCAAAATATTATCCCATGTTCCAATTAATAGCACACTAAGTTTCTATCGAAGTAACAAAAGTTTAAGGTTAAAAACCGGTAACCGAAGCAATTTCGATACTTAGCCGGGGGAGTATCGCTGCGACGCAAGGCGAGGGTAAGGCATACGCTGGGACTCCATAGCGACAGGACCAACGTTCCCCGCCGGTTGGTCTTCTTGTAGGCACTCCACGGTGCAGTTCTTGTCGAACACAACAGCGCTCCCACAAGCGCCTGGCCCCCACAGCGTGGCCACTCTGATAGCATTTTTCTTGATAGTGCGGGTATCCGCAGGTGTGGTTTCGTCGAAACCGCATATTTTCCCGGCGCAGGAACAGAATGATATCCATCCGTTCTCGCTTACGCCTTCTATTTTCTCATGGTAAAGCCTTGTCGTCGCGTCAATCATATCCCTTAGGGCGAGCCTGTTCCCGAAGGTGTTGTAGAGGCCGAAGAAACCGTTTTCGAAAAAGTTTCCGCTCATATAACAGAAAACGTCGGAGCGCTTTGGGCCTTTAACACGATTGCAATGGGTGTTTGGATATGAGGCTGTCCGCAGCGTAATCTCACAAAAAACTACCCCCGGCATTCGCGCGGGGGCAGTTCGTTTGGACTAAAGCTTAAGCGGCTCGTTTAAGGCGCTTTCAATGCTTGATGACGTCCTCGGCGCCGTTCCCGTTCTTCTTCTGTGCGGGAACTTCGGCCTCGGCATTCTCGTCCCACTCGATGGGCGTCAGCGGACGCACCAGCGCGTGTTTGAGAACGTCGTCCACGGTGTTCATCAGAAGAATGCTCATGCCCTTCTTGACGTTGTCCGGGATCTCCGTCAAATCCTTCTCGTTCTCCTTCGGGATCAGCACCGTTTGGATGCCGCCGCGTAGAGCCGCGAGAAGCTTCTCCTTAAGGCCGCCGATAGGCAGCACCCGTCCGCGAAGCGTGATCTCGCCCGTCATCGCCACGTCTTTGCGTACCGGAATGCCGGTAAGAACCGAGACGATAGAGGTGACCATCGCCACACCCGCGCTAGGGCCGTCTTTTGGCGTAGCGCCTTCGGGCACGTGCACGTGAATGTCGCGCTTGTCGATGTAAGGCGGCTTGACGCCAAACGCAACGGCTCTCGCCTTCACGTAGCTTTCGGCTGCCTGCACCGACTCCTTCATAACCTCGCCAAGCTTGCCGGTCGTGGTGACCTTGCCTTTGCCGGGCATGCTGACCGCTTCGATGGTCAACAACTCGCCGCCGACTTCGGTCCACGCAAGGCCGGTGGTAACGCCCACCAAATCTTCCGGCTCGACTTCGCCATAGCGATACCGCTTCACTCCCGCGAACTTCTCGATATTACGTCGCGTGATGTGCATCGACTTCGCCTTGCCGCCAACGATCTCCTTCAGCGATTTGCGCGCGAGGTTAGCAATCTCGCGTTCAAGGTTGCGAACCCCCGCTTCCCGCGAGTAGTAGCGGATAAGGTCGCGGATCGCATCCTCGGACATCGAGAACTCGCCCTTCTTGAAGCCGTGATCCTTCTGGATCTTGGGAAGAAGGTGCTTCTTGGCGATTTCGATCTTCTCGTCCTCGGTGTAGCCCGAAAGGCGGATGATCTCCATACGGTCGAGAAGCGGCTGAGGCATTCTGAGCGTGTTAGCCGTGCACACGAACATCACATCCGAGAGGTCGTAATCGACTTCGAGATAATGGTCGCTAAACGTGAAGTTCTGTTCGGGGTCCAAGACTTCGAGCAAAGCCGAAGAAGGATCGCCGCGCCAGTCCGCGCCAAGCTTGTCGATCTCATCGAGCAGGAAGAGCGGATTCGAAGACTTGCCCTTCTTCATGCCTTGAATGATTTTGCCCGGCATGGAGCCGATATAGGTCCGGCGATGCCCGCGAATTTCGGACTCGTCCCGAACGCCGCCGAGCGACATGCGGACGTAGTTTCGCCCCGTAGCCCGTGCGATCGACTTTGCAAGCGAGGTCTTGCCGACGCCCGGAGGCCCGACAAGGCACAAAATTGGCCCTTTGATCTTGTTCTGGCGCTGTTGCACAGCAAGGTATTCGAGAATGCGCTCCTTAACCTTGTCGAGCGCATAGTGATCCTCGTTGAGAATCTTCTCCGCGCCCTTCAGATCCTTGCGGATGCGCGTGCGGTCCTGCCAGGGGATTCCGAGAACCCAGTCAAGATAGTTGCGAACGACCGTCGACTCCGCCGACATCGGACTCATGGTGCGAAGCTTCTTGAGTTCGGTTTCCGCCTTCTCGCGGGCTTCTTTCGTGAGCTTCTTCTCGGCGATTTTCTTTTGGTACTCGTCGGCTTCGTTCTTGCCGTCCTCGCCTTCGCCAAGCTCCTTCTGAATGGCCTTCATCTGCTCATTCAGATAGTAGTCGCGCTGGGTCTTCTCCATCTGCTTCTTGACGCGCGTGCGGATTTTCTTCTCGACCTGAAGAACGTCAATCTCGCCCTCCATGAAGCCGAAAATGCTTTCCAACCGCTGGTTCACCGAGGAGGTTTCAAGCAGAGCTTGCTTGTCGGGGATCTTGAGAGCCAGATGCGCGGAAATCGTATCCGCGAGTTTGGCATGGTCGTCGATCTGATTGACCGTGACAAGCACTTCCGGCGTAATCTTCTTGTTCAAGCGCACATACTGATCGAACTGGCCCACAACGGCGCGCGCAATGGCGTCGAGTTCTCCGTGATCGCCCACAAACTCCTCAACCGGCTCTGCGAAAGCCTGAAAGAAATCCGGGTTCTGCGTGAACTGAGTAACCTTGGCGCGGTGCGATCCTTCAACAAGGACTTTCACCGTTCCGTCCGGCAGCTTCAAAAGCTGCAGCACCGTGCCGATTGTTCCAACTGTATAGAGGTCATCGCACGAGGGGTCTTCCTGCGCGGATGTTTTCTGCGTCAGCATCAGGATCTGTTTATCGTCCTGCATCACATCTTCCAAGGCGCGCACGGACTTTTCGCGTCCGACGAACAAAGGAACGACCATGTGAGGGAAAACGACGATGTCGCGCAAAGGCAAAATCGGGTAGAGCGCGCCGCCTGTGTGTTGAGTATCCATTCAGATTCCTCTCGTAGGGTCTAGAACGCGCTTTTTTGATCCGTATGAACCCGTAGGCGCCTCCTAATCGTGCGACCTATATGGCCCTGCAAAATGACCATATCAAGGCCGGAAACACAAGCACTTACACACTTTTGTGAACATATCGGGGCGGGAAGGACTTTTTTGTTCGAGGTCTTTCTGAGCATCCCGCGCTAAGTACTTTTACCAACTCCCTTTTAAGTTGTTTTGTGAGTGTCCTGAACTTTAATGCTTAATTCGAGCCTATCCGACAGATCGTTTCTTCCTTTGATTTCGGTCACAAAGTCGGGCCGCCCTTAACAGGCGAAGGCCCCCTGCACAGGGCTGATTTCCTCGCCAGAGCCTCAAGGCTCCCGTCAATATTCTCCTTCGCCTGCGCCCCAAATCTCTCCCTGAAGAAAGCCGTATGGTACAAATTCTCCGTATCCAAGGACTGCAAAAACGCCATTCGCCCCTTAATCCACGCGGCCTCGGTATATAACTCGAATTCGGTGCGAACCCCTTGCTCGTAAACCGCAAATTTATTGGGAGAGCCTCCAAGGACCGACATATCGAGATCGACGAAATACTTTTCGTCCTCTGTTACCGGGGACATCTTGTCGATTTGGGTCAAAAGAATAAGCCTTTTCGCCTTCTCGATGTTCGCGTCGTCGAATTTCCAGGCCTTGGCCATCTCAACCATAAGGTCGGCGCTCTGCTCCTCATTGGTTATAAGGCAACCTGGATCGAGGGCCTCCGGTACGCAAGCGCCGCCAAAAAGTGCCGGATCGAAAACAAAAGGACTCTCGCCTTTCGGCTTCTGTTTTGCCGACGCCTTATGCTGAGGATTGTCCATCGCATAAATGCTGTCGTGGAACATCCATGCAAGCATGAAAGCATCGGGATTGGATATCTTCTCATCGAACCGGTGGATAAGGTTAAGCCCATCGACGATATGTGAAAGCGAATGGTACCGGCGCTCGGGTCCGCTATAGAGTTCCCTGATCGTGTCGTAGGCTTTTTGCGGATCAGCTACCTTATGCCGTTCGAGAAACCCGCAAATGCGCATCTCACCGAAGACATCGATATCTTCAAGCATATTATAAAAGGCGGTCTTAATATCCTTATATGTGGTGTGCTTATCGTTGATAAGCTCCCGAAGCGAACCGTAATCGGCGGCATCGATTGCTTTCTGGATATGGGCTTTTTTGTTCTCAGTGGTGTATTGGCTCTGGGCACGGCGTTCGACCTGCTCCTCGCTAAGTCCTTGGCGTTTGCTAAGCCGCTCCTTGCGGGTTTCCATATCGGCATCGACGACAAGCACATTATGATTGGCAAGATGCGTCAACCCCGCCTCGAAGAACCACGAGTCCAGTAACTGAATCCCTTTCAAGGTTCTGGTCTTGTCGCACAGATGCCCAAGAAGAAGGGGACGCATCCTTCCGTTGTACCAATCCATCTCTTCCGGTTTATCGAATAGAATTTTGCCGAGCGGCGAGGAATCAATCATAATTCCATTAAGGTCGTCGCGAACGACCACCCCTTCGCCATAACGCTCGAAAAGTTCTTGCCGGAAAGTCTTGTAAGAGTCGTCCTGCGCGGTGGTGAGAATTTCGCGCGCAAGTTCGTCAATATTGACATGGTGAAGGGGAATGCAAAGCGCTGCAGCGATGTTCTTGAACTCGCGACAAACAGTTGTTTTCCCCGCGCCGCTGACCCCCGTAACGCCGTAGGAGTATCTGTGAAAAAGTCGTGCCTGAATCTGCGCAATAGTGCTCGTCGGCGCATATCCTTCCGCATCGCCATTATCCTTCAAAATATCCTTGACGGTGGATGAGCTGATAAACTCGCTTCCATCCCGTGAAGACTTGTAATAGGTCGAAAACCATTTAACAGGTTGCCCGTTGTTGCCTTTTACCAATTTTCTATATTGATTGTCCGCAAACCGCTCGTACGCAAGTTGCTCCTTGAACTCTTCGCCGCTTCGAATGCCGCGAACGACCGCATCGACTTCGTGTTTGACAAGAAAATTAGTGAACAGCCCCGAATACGAGATAACGCGGACATTGGGAATTCTGCGCAAAATATGCCGCGCATTGGATTCAAGCTCTGCCAGCGAAAATTCAGCCGACTTGTTCGGGTTGATACCGATGCCGACGATGACTTCGTCGTAATCTGTCGCGATGTCCTCGATCATCTCCTCGTGACCGTAAGTCATCCCGCGGAAACTGCCTAAATGCGCGCCTCGCCTAATCATGAGGAGTCTCCTTAAAAAAGTATCACCGATAACAAAATTGAATATTTTTTATGCAATACCACATTTCCGCGCCTTCCTCCAGCGCCTGATTTAAAGACTCAAAAATGCGGATAATAAAAAGCCCAAAGAAGGCAGCCGTTTGTCATACATTTGTTATGTGAAAAATACATCGCGGTCTCTTCTGATCATCCATGTAAAATGATCGCATCATTCCCAATGGAGGCCATAATGACATCCGACGAGATGAACCCCACCAGCCCGAACTATCGTTTTGGCTTCACCGCCATGGAAATGCTCGGAGTCCATGTGGAACACGCCGAAAAAGGCATCATGCACACCGGCTGCTACATCCCAACGCGCGCAGAGGTGATGACACTGGAGCCCAAAAAGCTCATTCCCATTCTGATGGATTGGATGTGGGAATCCCCCAGCCACCTCATAGCGACTGACGAACAGGAAAAAGAGGTCATAGGGCTGTTGGAGGGAAGGCCTGATGCCGACACATTCAAGGAAGCCATTGATGATTTCCCAATCAACTGGCGCGTAAAGCACCCGCCCGAAAGAACGCCGAGCACAAAACGAACTTCATATCCCAAAGGAACGGTATTTTACCTGAAATAGACGAGCCCAAGTAAGCGGGAGTTTAGACGTCCACATCCCGCGCAAACCGTGCATTTTCCTGAATAAACTGGAACCGCAATTCCGCCTTCCGTCCCATCAGGCTTTCAACAAGCGTCTCCGTCTCCTTGATCTCGTTTTCGGCATCTTCGACATCCGCTGTCACAACGACGCGGAGCAGGGACCTCGTAGCCGGATTCATGGTCGTCTCGCGCAACTGCGCAGGCATCATCTCGCCAAGACCTTTAAACCGGCTGATCTCGAGCTTGCCCTGCTTCTTGAAAACGCTATTAAGCAGCTCATCCTTATGCGCATCATCGCGAGCATAGCGTGTCGTATTCCCTTGAGAAATTCGATAAAGAGGCGGCTGCGCCAAGTACACGTGCCCATGCTGAATAAGCCCCGGCATCTCCCGGTAAAAGAACGTCATCAGCAACGAGGCAATATGAGCGCCGTCCACGTCGGCATCGGTCATGATGATGATCCGGTCATAGCGCAGCTTGTCGATATTAAACTCCGACCCTATCCCGCACCCAAGCGCCTGCGACAAGTCCTGAAGTTCCTGATTGGCCCGAAGCTTGTCCACGGTGGCGCTCGCCACGTTGAGAATTTTGCCGCGAAGCGGAAGGATGGCCTGTGTCTCGCGCTGCCGCGCCTGCTTCGCCGATCCTCCTGCGGAGTCGCCTTCGACAAGAAAAATCTCGGTATCCTTCGTGGCGTTCTTTGAGCAATCCGCCAATTTTCCGGGCAGCCTCAGCTTCTTTGTCGCGGTCTTGCGTGCCAGTTCCCTTGCCTGCGAAGCCCTAATCCTCTCTTCGGCGCGGAAGATCAACTGGTCGAGCAGGGCCTTGCTGCTAACGGCATCCGAAACGAGCCAGTGATCAAAGTGATCCTTGACCACCTGATCGACAAGTTTCAGAGCATCGGCGGTCGCCAGCCTCTCTTTGGTCTGCCCTTGGAATTGCGGGTTCTTTATGAACAGTGAAAGAAGCACGGCAGCTTCGCCGAACGCCTCGTCGCCCGTAATGGCCGTGGCTCGACGATTGTTGATCAACTCGCCATAAGCCCTAAGGCCGCGCAAAAGCGCCGACCTCATTCCGCTCTCATGCGTCCCGCCCTGAGGTGTATGAATGGTATTGCAATACGAGCTGCAAAACCCTTCGCCATCCACAGGCCACGCGACCGCCCACTCAACCTTTCCTTGGTCATCCGGAAGATCGGCCACCCCTGCGAACACCTGAGGCGTAAGCGTCTCACGCTCGGCAAGGGTAGATGCCAGATAATCTTGTAGCCCGCCGGGAAACCGCAGTACCGCCTCAGGCGGGGTTTTATCCTCCGGCTTGATAAGAGAAGGATCGCACTTCCATCGTATCTCGATCCCTCTGAACAGATACGCCTTCGCCCTCGCCATGCGGAACAGCGCATTAGGCCTATAGTGTGCTTTCGATCCAAAAATTTCAGGATCGGGGTGAAAGGTAACCCAAGTCCCGCGCTTGTTTACCGCCCCCGCTTTTTTAAGCTTCGTCTGCGGCAGGCCGCGACTGTACTTCTGAACGTAGAGTTCCTTGTCCCGCGCCACTTCGATCGTGAGGTCGTCGGCAAGCGCATTGACGACCGAAATGCCAACGCCATGCAAACCGCCGGAAGTCTCGTAGACTTTATTGGAAAACTTCCCGCCCGAGTGCAGCGTTGTCAGAATAACCTCAAGTGCCGACTTCCCCGGAAACTTTGGATGATTATCGACCGGAATTCCGCGCCCGTTGTCCGAGATGGTAACGACGTTCTCGGGCTTAAGCTCGACCTGGATGACGGACGCATACCCCGCCACAGCCTCGTCCATTGAATTATCGAGCACCTCGGCGACAAGGTGGTTCATAGCGGCTTCGTCGGTCCCGCCAATGTACATACCCGGCCTGCGCCGAACCGGCTCAAGCCCTTCAAGCACCTCGATGTCGTTGGCGTTATAGCTTGAATTCTTCTTGCCGTTGTTGGGGAACAGATCTGACATAATTTCCGTGAGTTAACCTTGCTTGGCAGCGTATCTACCACCGATTCAAATGAATTTATAGCGCTGCGCTGCGGAAAAATAGAAAAATTTGCCCCTTTTCGAGAGCGAAAAGGGGCGATGAGGGAAGACAAAATTGCTTTTGTGTTATCAACAAATACACTTTTGTGCTTGTGCTGGTTTAAGCCCCATAAGCATATCTGGGCGATTAGTATTTACCTTTGTGAAAAGTGTCTGCCAAAGTCTTTCCATTTTTTGGGAATTGGTAAAAACAACCTTATTGCCCTTTATGTTTGGTGAGATTTCCCAAACATGCAAGCCAACTTCAGCTTTAAGTTGTTCGTTGCTCCACATGACGCATCCAACATAGATTTTGCATTTTTCATCCTTTTCAGCAATTTCGAGTGCGTCGGCAAGCCTTGCAGGTTGCACATAAAGGCCATTAAATATCTCTGTTGCAGGAGGGGGGAGAGGGACTTGGCTTTTTCTGACCACAAAGTGATGCCCGCCTTTAACTTGGGTTACTTCCTTGCTTGCAGGATCGACGAAATCCATTTCAAAGGCAAGATCTGGTCCTCCATCATGTCTGATTAAGGTCTCGGTATTCCGCGTTTTCTGTTTATTGAGAATAAGTCCGGTCCAGCCGATTTCGTCATGCTCTATAAGTAGAACAACCGACTCTTTTATTGCCGGTTTCTCAACTCCAGGAGCTGCAACAAGAACAGTTCCGACATTAACATTACCATTAAACCATTGTTCCCATAAATCCATATCAGTCATGATATCTCCTAAAATAATTGAGATGGGCAATCGAAATGCTCAACTAAAGCGTTACACACTTTGTAACGTCAGGCCACAATTTTTTTAATTATGGTTAACTGAATGAGCGGTCGATTCGCTATTCCGTCCCGTAAAGCCGATCTCCTGCATCTCCAAGGCCGGGGACGATGTAGGAATTGTTATTGAGCTTCTCATCCAGCGCGGCGCAGAAGACGCGGATTTTTGGGTGTTTGGTGCAAAAGGCGCGAACCCCCTCGGGAGCGGCGACCAAGGCCATCACGCTGATCTTCTCGGGGGCAACCCCGTGCCGGATCAGAACATCGCAGGCATGAGAAAGCGAATTCCCGGTTGCAAGCATGGGATCGGCAACGAAGAAATATTGCCCCTTTTTTTTAGGAAGCCTCACGAAATATTCAATCGGCTTGCAAGTCTCGTGTTCGCGAAAAACGCCGATATGGCCGACTTGCGCAGTCGGGATCAACTCAAGCAATCCGTCCGCCATGGCAAGCCCGGCTCGTAAAATAGGGACAATGCAGGGGTCCGAAATGGCAAGCGTGGGCGCATCCATCTCGGCAATAGGAGTCTTAATACGCCGAGTTGTGATCGGCAATTCGCGCGAAATCTCGTATCCGATAAGCATAGCGATTTCGTGCAGCATCGACCGAAACCCGAACGACCTGCATTGCTGCTCACGCATAAGCGTAAGCTTGTGTTGAATCAACGGATGATCGACACAGAAAAAATTTGGAAATTCTTTAAACGTCTTCATGAATTGATCCTTTGGCCTCGAGCCTAAGCTCGGACCCCCAATCTCTCTATTTCCTAAAATCCGCCCCAACCGCATCGCTAACCGAAGAAAAGCCATCGCGTCTCAGACAGGCGTCCAACTCCTTGCAGATATGAGCGGCAACATAAGGTCCACGGAAAACAAAGGCGGTGTAGACCTGAACGATGGACGCGCCCTTGCGGATTTTTGCATAAGCATCTTCGCCGGTGAAAACGCCGCCGGAACCAATAAGCGGAATTTTGCCCCCCGTGAGCTGATACATATCTCCCAAAAGCTTCGTCGACATCTCGAACAGCGGTTTGCCGGAAAGCCCCCCGCGTTCGTTGACAAGAGGAGACTTGACCGACGCCGGCCTTGTTGCCGTCGTGTTGCTGACGATCATCCCGTCAATGGAATACGTGAGTGCCGCATTGGCGATGCTCTGCGCCTGTTCCGGCGTCTGATCGGGCGAGATCTTCACGATCAAAAGCGGTTTCTTATCAAGGGCATCCACCGCCTTCTTCACGCGATCCAAAAGCGCCTTTAGCTTGTCTTCCGCCTCAAGTTGCCTTGCGCCTGGCTCGTTCGGACAAGAAACATTCAGCGTCACAAAGCGAACGTAAGGCGAGAATGTTCGAAGACCCTCGATAAACGCCTCGGCGTCGTCGGGGCAGTTGTCGCCTCGAGCGATGTTTACGCCGAGCATTCCCTGTGCCGCGCGGGGAGTTTGGTCGTACCAGACCTCCAAGCGCCGGAGAAATTTCTCAAACCCGATGCTGTTCAGATTAAAACGGTTGATCAAAGCCCCCGACTCGGCGAGTCGGAACATACGTGGCTTAGGATTTCCCGGCTGCGGCTTCGGAGTGACGCCGCCGATTTCCAAATGCGAAAACTTGAGCCCGTAGAGCTGCGACATGATCTCCGCCTGCTTGTCGAAGCCTGCGGCAAGCCCGATAGGATGCGGGAGGTCGATGCCGCAAAAACGGGTGTGCAATGTCGGGTAATCGAATGCCGGAGGAACGGGGATCAATCCTCTTTTGAGGCATTCCATTGCCAAGGTATGAGCGATTTCAGGATCGAACAGAAACGCAACGGGGCGGAGAAGCGGATAAGTGTCGAACGGCAAAGAAAACATAGTGTTCAGACCCTGTGAATTTTCTTATATTGATTGCGAGGGACTATAGCGCAGCCAAATCATTGCGCATAGAAAAAAGGCGGAAGGGAAACTTCCGCCTTTGATCATCATATGCGTCCAACTTATTTCTTAGCTTGAGCCGGTGCCGGAGTTGGCGCGGGCTTCGAGGCAGGCGGCTCAATCGGAGCGGCGGCCACAGGAGCTGCCGCCGGAGCCGCAGCTGCCGGAGCGCCCTTCGCCGGGAGATCCTGGAAATTAATCCCGGCTTTCCTCAGCTCGTTGATGATGTTTTCGGCATTTCTGTTGTCCTGCTTGGCAAGGTTCACAATGCCTTTGACGAGATCATTGGATTGAGTTTTCGCTTTTTCAAGGTTCGCCAAAACCTCATCCTGCTTTGTATAGGCTTCGGAGTAGATAGCGCGGTCTGCGGAAAGCAGCCACGTCTGAAGCCCGAGTAAACCGACAACGGCAACGGAAAGCAGCAAAACGGGCAGGGCGAGAGGGGAGGTTTCTTTTTCGTAAAGCATTGAGGTTCTCCTTACTTCTTAGCAGCTTGATCGGGCAGCGGGATGCCTGCTGTGGTAAGAGCAGACCGCATCTGGGTATCGCCTTTGGAGGCCGCATCGAAAGCCATCTTCGCAACGGCCTGACCGAGCTGGACGATAGGTTGGTTTTGCATGACGATTTCCTGACGCTTCGCCAACTCCTTTTGTGTGGAGCGATTTGAAAGGACGAGCGCAAAGTTCGTCACCAAAAGGACCAGCGCAAGGACGCTGAGTACAAACGGAGCCGGTATGGATTTCTGCATGGTTAAACTCTCTATAGCTCATGGAAGAGGATAGACACGGCGAGACGGTATCACGCGGAGTCTCGATTCGCAAGCAACGCTATTTCAAATAGTCCTTGGCGAGAATCTCGGCGATTTGCACAGAGTTCAGCGCGGCTCCCTTGCGAAGGTTGTCGCCCACAATCCACAAGTTCAAGCCATGAGTCACGGTCGCGTCCTTGCGAATGCGGCTCACAAAAACATCGTCCTCGCCGACGCACTCGACAGGCGTGATAAACGCCCCTTCGCTCGGTCTGTCGATAACCGTCACCCCTGGAGCCTTCTCCAAGGCCTTGCGCGCTTCTGACGGAGTAATGGGCCTTTCAAACTCAACATTTACGGCCTCGGAATGACAGATAAAGGTAGGCACCCGAACGCACGTCGCGGTCACGCTCACGTTGGGATCCATGATCTTATGTGTCTCCTCGACCATCTTCTGCTCTTCTTTTGTCGAGCCATCCTCAAGGAAATCGTCGATGTGCGGGATCATGTTAAAAGCAATTTGCTTGTCGAAAACCTCTTTGTGAAGCTCGTCATTGACGAAAATGGCGCGCGTTTGAGTAAACAACTCGTCCATCGCTTCCTTGCCCGCGCCCGAAACGGCCTGATAGGAAGCAACGACAATGCGCTTGATTTTTGCAATGTCATGCAAGGGCTTAAGCGCCACAAGCATCTGAATAGTCGTGCAATTTGGGCAAGAAATAATGTTTTTCTTCTTGTAGTCGTCAATGGCTTCCCTGTTGACTTCGGGCACCACAAGCGGAATGTCCGGGTCCATGCGGAATTGCGATGTTTTGTCGATAATAACGCACCCCGCTGCCGTCGCGCGCGGCGCGAATTCTTGGGAAATCTTGGCCCCCGCCGCCGAAATGCAGATGTCGGTCCCTTTAAAATCGTACTTGGCAAGGTCCTGAATCTTAAGAACCTTGTCCTCGCCATAACTGACTCCCCCCCCTGCGGATCGGGCTGAAGCAAGGGCAACAACCTCGGAAGCCGGAAATTCGCGTTCGGCAAGGATTTTAAGGACTTCGGCGCCCACTGCGCCCGTTGCGCCGACGACTGCGATTTTGTAGGTTCTCATGTTTGATTCCAGTTTTTCAATAGAGTAACGATACCTGACGGGTTTTTTTAGCAAAGAACTCACGATAAAAGAACCCCCAAGTATTAGTTAAAAATCGCTGGATGGATTTTTAGGAGCCATCGGAATGTTCAGTTCGAGTATCAAAAAGGTCGGTGTAATCGGTTCAGGCGTCATGGGCAGCCAAATCGCTGCGCATATCACGAACGCCGGTATCCCCGTGGTCCTCCTCGATATCGTCCCGAAGGACGCCGACGACCGAAGCACGCTCGCAAAGGCTGCCGTGGCAAAGATGGCCAAGATAGAGCCGTCGCCATTTATGCATCCCGAAAACGTCAAACTCATCACCGCCGGGAACCTCGAGGACGACCTTGGAAAACTTTCGGAATGCGACTGGATTATCGAAGCAGTTCTGGAAGTCCCTCAAATCAAGAGCGACCTCTATAAAAAGATCGACTCTGTCCGAAAGCTCGGAAGCGTCGTGTCATCGAACACCTCGACCCTGCCGCTCAAGATATTGACCTCTGGCCAGTCCGAGCGCTTTGCGCGCGATTTCCTGATTACGCATTTTTTCAATCCGCCCCGCAACCTTCGCCTTTTGGAAATCGTGGTAGGCGAGAAAACGTCGCCCGAAGCCGCCGACACGATAAAGCAGTTTTGCGACAATGCTCTCGGCAAAGGCATCGTTCCGTGCAAAGACGCTCCCGGATTTATCGCAAACCGTCTCGGAATGTTCTTTCTGCAATGTGCCGTCAACAAGACGTTCGAGATGGGGCTTACGGTAGAAGAAGCCGATGCCGTTTTCAGCAAGCCCTTCGGAATGCCCAGAACAGGCATCTTCGGCCTGATAGATTTAATTGGGCTTGACCTCATCCCCCTCATCGCCAAAAGCTTCCTCTCGACGCTGCCCGAAGACGACCCATACCGCAAAGGCAATGTTGCGCATCCGCTCATCGACAAGATGATCGCCGAAGGCTACACGGGACGCAAAGGCAAGGGGGGCTACTACCGCATCAAGAAGACCGAGACCGGCAAGGTCACGGAGTCGATCAATCTCAAAACCGGCGAATACAAACCCTCCAAAAAAGCAAAACCCGAGTCCGTTCAGGAGGCGAACGGCAACCTTCGCGCCCTATGCGAAGCCCCCGATAACATCGGAAAGTTCGCCTGGAGCGTCATTTCCGAAACGCTTGTCTATGCAGCGTCTCTGGCACATTACATAGCCGATGATATCGCCGCAGTCGATGCCGCCATGCGCCTTGGCTTCAATTGGCAGTACGGTCCCTTCGAACTGATCGATAGGCTGGGGCCTGAGTGGGTTGTCAAAAAGCTTAAGAGTGAGAACCGCGCGATACCCGAGCTTCTGCGCCATTGCGGCGAGTGCCGCTCGTTCTATCGTGTGGAAGAGGGACTCCTTGAATACCGCGTGGATTGCACCGCCTACAAGCCCATAGTCCGCCCCGAAGGCGTGCTCCTTCTGACGGACGTCAAGCGCGCTACCGGTCCCTTGCTCGAAAACAATTCCGCGAGCCTGTGGGATATCGGCGATGGCGTATGCTGCTTCGAATTCCACACGAAGATGAACGCCATCGACGAGAACACGCTCGCTCTCTTGAAAAAGTCTGTATCTTTCATCGAAAAGAGCGGCGGCAAATACAAGGGCATGGTGATTTACAACGAGGCCGACTTCTTCTCGGCTGGCGCAAATTTGGGCGTGGCGATGTTTGCCCTGAACATCTCCATGTACTCCATGCTCGGCGACATGATCCGTCAAGGGCAGGAAACCTTCCACGCCCTGAAGTTCGCGCGGTTCCCGACGGTATCGGCCCCGGCAAGTCTGGCTCTTGGCGGCGGCTGCGAAATCAGCCTGCATTGCGCCGGGATACAAGCCCACGCCGAATTGTATATGGGGCTTGTGGAGCTTTTCATCGGCATCATCCCCTGTTGGGGCGGATGCACTCAAATGCTCGGACGCGCCTTCGCGCTCAACAAGGACCCTTCCGACAACATCACCCCGGTCTTGAAAGCCTTTGAAGTCATCAGCAGCGCGCAGCAATCGAAGTCGGCATTCTACGCCCGTGACATGATGTTCTTGCGCGGAGCCGATGGCATCACGATGAACCGCGAACGGCTTTTGTTTGATGCCAAGAAACGCGTCCTGTCATTGGCAACTAACTACAAGCCTCCCGAACCCCTCAAGCTAAACTTGCCGGGAGCGGCAGGCCACGCCGCGCTTCGCAAAGTTATCGGAGAAATGAAAGCCGCTGGCAAAGCTCCCCCGCATGATGTGACGGTACTGAACTCACTCACAGTCGTCTTGTGCGGTGAAGACAAAGCACCCACCGGCCCCGTGGCGGAAGCTCAAATTTTGGAAGCTGAACACCGCGAATTCATGAAGCTGGAGCACACGACCGAGACGGCTATGCGCATCGAGCATATGCTCAAAACCGGCAAAGCTCTGAGAAATTAATGCAACAGGAATGCGATATGCCAATCTATAAAGCCCCCCTCGAAGACATCCGTTTCATTTTAAACGACGTTGTCGACACGACGGCCTTGCCCGAAATGCAAAGCGCAAGGAGCAGCGCCGTCTTGGATCGCGCAGCAGAATTTTGCGAAAAAACCCTGTTTCAGTTAAACGCCTCTGGCGACGTGGAAGGCTGCCGCTTCGAAAACGGAAAAATCTTCACCCCCAGCGGCTTCCCCGCAGCTTATGAAGAATTCCGCCAAGGCGGCTGGTCTGGAATGTCCTGCCCCAAGGAATGCGGAGGGCAGGGGCTTCCGCTGCTCCTCGAATTCGTTGTGGCTGAATTAATCAGCAGCGCAAATATGTCCTTCAGTCTCTACCCGATGCTGTCGCACGCCGCGTACAAAACCATCGAGAAGCACGCTTCCGACGTGCTCAAACAGACCTATCTCCCAAAGCTAGTGGATGGCTCTTGGACCGGCACGATGTGCATGACCGAACCGCAAGCCGGAAGCGACCTGGGACTCATCGAGGCAACAGCCGAACCGCAGCCCGACGGCTCCTGCAAAATCAGCGGAGAAAAAATCTTCATCACCGCAGGCGATCACGATCTCTGCGACAACATCATCCATCTTGTTCTGGCCCGCCTTCCCGGCGCACTTCCCGGCGTGAGAGGCATCAGCCTTTTCCTCGTCCCGAAAATCTTCCCCGAGACCGGCAAACGAAACAGCGTCATATGTGACCGGCTTGACGACACAATGGGCATCCGCGCCTCTGCTGTGTGCTCGCTAAAGTTCGACGGGGCCACCGGCTGGTTGATGGGCGAACCGGGGCGCGGCGTCCGCGCAATGTTCACGATGGTGAACGAAACCCGCATGATGGTCGGCCTTCAAGGACTTGGCATAGCCGAAGTTGCCTATCAAAATGCGGCAGCCTATGCAAAGCAGCGTCTCCAGATGCGCTCAATCACAGGCACGAAGAAACCCGGCAGTCCCGCCGATCCGATTATCGTGCATCCCGATATCCGCCAGAAGCTTCTGACCATGAAGTCCTTGGTCGAAGGCACCCGCGCCTTGGCGCTATGGGTAGGGCGCGATTTCGACATTTCGATCCGGGGAACGGACCCAAAGAAAAAAGCTTTCGCTGCCGATTTCGTCGCGCTCATGATTCCGATCATCAAGGCTTTTGGAACCGACATGGGTTTCGACGCCGCCAACGCAGCGCTCCAAATCTTCGGCGGCCATGGCTACATTCGCGATAACGGTATCGAGCAGCTAGTCCGCGATGTCCGCATCGCCCAAATCTACGAAGGCACCAACGGGATTCAGGCGCTCGATCTCGTCATGCGAAAGATGACCGAAGATTATGGCCGTTTGCTTCGCACCTTCTTCCATCCCGTCACGCGCTTCTTGGCTGAAGAGAAAGACAATAAAGCCTTGGCCGAATTCCGCGCGGTATTTTTGAGCGCGTTCAACAAGCTTCAAATGGCGTCGCTCTACATCAACACAAGAATGCCATCCAACACCGATGAAGCGGGAACCGGCGCCGCCGATTACCTCCGTATCTTCGCCTATGTCGCCATCGGCTTCATGTGGCTAAAGATGTCAAAAGCCGCTGCAGCGAAACTGGCACAAGGCGGCCCCGGAACGGACTTTTATGAGGCCAAGCTAAAGACAGCTGACTTTTACTTCAGCCGCATCCTTCCGCAGGTTCACGGGCACTACCGCGCGCTAATAACCGGTGCAAAACCGATCATGGATTTCCCCGCCGAAGCTTTCTAAAGCGGGTTTTTCTTTGGCTAGCCGTCAATCCAGTTAGAGATATGCTCAATCTTATGGAGAAGAGCCTCGGTGGAAATTGGCTTCTTCATAAACGTGGTCGCGCCGCATCCCAGCGCCAACATAAGGCTTTTCTGATCGGTGTAATTTGTAACCATAATAATGGCCACATCCTTTAGCCCATACTCGCCACGGCATATTTTAAGGAAAGTGAGGCCGTCCATCTCGGGCATATCCCAGTCGAGAAACACGATTTTATACATTCCCCCGGAGGCCTCCGCCGCCCTGACTTTCTCAATGCCCTGCTTCCCGTCGTTTGCGACGTGGACGTGCTTATATCCGGCGTCATTAAGGATTTCCTGGATATTCTGCTGCGCCGAAAAATCATCGTCGACAACCAGCATCGCGGAATCCGAAGAGAGCATGAGAAAACCTCGAAGGCTCGAGCGAGACAACTCCCGGTTTAGTAGCAGAAAATCGGCGAATTCGCCACCAACCAGTGGTAATGCAATTGGCCTTAATGGTTAATGCTTGGTTGTATAAAAACGTTCGAGTTGTAATTTCGGCTGTGCTAGCAAAAGCGCATGAAAACGGCCAAAAGACGGCACCGCTCCGCCAACGAAGCCCATCAGCGCACCACGCAGATGATACCCTGCGTTGTCGCCGAAGATACGCGCCCATGCTGGAAGCGCCGGTTTTCGATTGCCGCGTTGGGGGCCTTCGCAGTTCTGCTAAGTGTTACAATAGGTGCGTTTCCTTCCGCAAAAAGTGAAGCCGACGAGAAAGCAAGAGAGCCGTTCGACATCGTGTTGAGCGGTACGGAGGGGGACGAGACCGTTTTCGAGGACGATGTTCCGCAACCCGGCCAAAATGCCTACCAAACCTTCGTGGTCACCGTCGAAGGCGAAGACGAAAAGGAAGAAGACGCTACAGGCGGCAAAGAGCAAGCCCTGAAAGCGCAAGAGTATCTTGATAAAGGCAATATCAAAGGCGCAATCCCTTTTATAAAACGCGCTATCGACCTTGCCCCCCAAAACGCGCTTTACAGGTTGCAGCTTGCGATCCTGCATGACCGCCTTTCCGAAAACGAAAAAGCGCTGAATCTCTACCGTCAAGTCATCGAAGCTTACGACGAGGACGAACGAACCTTGCCCTCAGGCACCGACGTGGAAGGTATCCGTGAGCGGATGGCCTACTTGGCAGGTCCATAAGCCCGCAACTAACGCTCGGAAATAACCTCACCCGTTGCGATCTGATACGACTGATTAGGGCGCAGCACGACCTCAACCTGCTTTTTGTTTTCTGGATTGTTCCAGAGCACACGAACCCGATCCTCGCTCACGTCCAAAACCTCGATATCCTCGCGCGATGTCTCGGGCGTCCATTTTTCTCCTTGCAGCCATAAGGTCCAGTCGTTAGCGCCATAATAAAGAATGGCACCCAAATGAATATTGCCTTTCCCCGAAGGTGCAAGCCTTCGCGCGAGAGCGGCAGCTTCATGCTCTTCCTGAGGCGTCAAAAACAGCGAGGCGCGGGGCGGACTCGCCGCCTGTGCAAGAGCCGGAGAAAGAAGAAAAACGGCAAACAAGCAAACGGTAATGGTCTTCACTGATCCTGCTCCGCAAAGGTCTGACTAGCGCCATTCGAAAGCCACTCTCCCGAAACCGTCAAACGAACGTTCGCATTTGAAATCGCCTCTTTCTCGCCGATCCGTTCGATTGATATTTGGCTGAGCGTAAGCCGCCCCGGAAGCGTCTGTTGAAGCGCGTCGAGAAAATTATAAACATCAATGTCGGAAGGGGCGTCTGCAGTGACGCACCACTTGCTCTTCGCCAGCTGCTGTTTTCCCGCCCCCACTGTGTCAACGATAACCTTCTCTTCCGGCGAGAACGTATAGGCAAGATTAGTCAAGCGCGCCTCCGCCGCACGGCTCTCAAGAATGTTGGCAGCCTGAAGGCGATCCGCCGGGGCAAGATACTTCCTCGCCTCTACGGCATCGATCTCGTTTTTCATCTTTTCCGCAGCCGCTGTATCCTCGTTAAGCTGCTGAATGTCGTTCAAAGCCTTTTCTTTTTGTTGAAGCAAAGCTGTACGTCGTTGTTCGGCCTTGTGAAGCGCGACACCGAGCAGAGGCGTGCTCGCCGCTCCAAGAAGCAACGAGACTGCCCAAACCCCCATCCATTTTTTGTGTGGCCGCAAATCGATCACGGGAAGCTCCTCTCCAACACGATCTCTCCTTCAGGAATCTCGGTCGAGCTCGTCTCCGCAGAAATAGTGTCATCCGGCAAAGAAGGATAAGGCGTCTTCACCCCAACAATGCGGAAATCGGCCATCGCGCCCGAAACATTCCGAACAAGGCGCATAAAAGAAGCGACTTTCTCCGCCCTGTCTCCCGCAGTCTCACCTTCCTCTAAGCCAACTTTAATCGCGATTCTTTCTGACCCCGCCTCGAACCGCCAATCAAGCTTCGTAATCGTCGAGTCCCGCTTAAGGCCCAAAGAGAGTTCTTCCAGCGCGTGCCACGGAAATTGCTGTGGCGCGTTAAACACGCGACGCCTTTCAAGCGCCTGCCTCATAATGCCTAAAGGTTCTGTCAACGGCGCGGCCTTTTCCTTCGCGTCCGCAAGGGTCCGCTGTGCCTTCGAAAGCTCAAACGCCTCCTTTTGGGTTTCATAAAAAGTGGAGGCAATATCTCCAGCGCGCCATAGGCAAAGAAGGATCGCTCCCGCAAGAGCAATCAACGCCGAACGCATTCCCCAACGTTGAATAAGTAATTCTCGCCAAGCCGTCCGCGCCCTCGGAAGCATCAGCGAGAGCCTCGGTCGAAACGAGGAAAGAAAGCTGGCTGCAAACAGAATATCCGCCGCTGTGTCATCCGGCGCTGGCGCGAAAGGGAGTGCGAGCTTTCTTGCCGCCTCAGCTGGCGAGTAAATGGATAACGATTTGAAGGAAAAAGCCGCCAAAGCATTTTCCAGCCCCGGTTCTTTAGCCGCCAGGACCAAAAGCGACATATCCCTCGCCCCCTGAAGTCCAAAACGGTTAAGGTAGTCCAGCGTAGCTTTTATGGTGTGAGAAAACGGTTCATCGTCCGGCGCAGGCGCTGGAGTCAAGCGCGTGAAAATCAAATCGTTTTTAAGAGTCACAATCTGCCGAATGCCCCCGGACCTCTGTCGGCTAAGAAGCATGGCCCAGCCACCCGAGCTTCCCGGATCAAGGCGCTCAATCAACCGTGCCCCCTCCACCGGCAAAAGCGAGAGAGTCGGGACACGGTGTTCCAAACGTTCCGCCCACATGAAAAGCGGGCTGGGATCATGAAGCCCAATCATCAAAATGCGCCGCCGCGAGTGCCTGAAAGAAAGGCTGGCCGTCAGCCTTGCCGACCTGAACTTTTGTTGCAGCCGTCGCCGCAAAAGTTTGCGCCGATCAAACACCCCGAGCGGCGGAAGAGCATCTTCAACATAGTCCTGCGCAAGATTATCGGCCAAAAGGGCTATCCGGGCTTTGGGATGTCCTTCCACAAAGTCCATAACTTCCTTTGCCGCACCGGCATTATCCGCAGGGGCAAAAAAAGGCGAGGTATCGGGAATGTTGTGGGGCACGACAACAAGCCCTTCATCGCCAACAATCAGCAAAATATGCTCGTGGGACCAAAGGCGGCTCACGTCGATCATGAGAGCCTCGTCAAATCAACATTGCGTCTCAGCTCTTCGAGGCTTGTCTCATGATTAAGAACTTTAGCTATTCCGTCCTCCGCCATCGACCGAAATCCTTCCGCTTTCGCCTGATGGCGCAAAGCTGATCGAGGTGCACCCCGCGAAATGAGCTCATCGATTTCCGGCGTGATATTCAAAATTTCGACAACCGCCGCTCGTCCCTTATATCCGCTCCCGCCGCACTGCGCACACCCGGTCGGTTCTGCTATCGTAATTTGGTGTTCGAATTCCACGCGC
>CAZLIG010000004.1:12534-26299 GCA_964559415.1 uncultured Rhodospirillaceae bacterium | reverse complement strand
AGGTCCGGACAGGCGCACAATCCAAAGCTGGCAGGTCGATGCCCCTGTCGCAGAGGTCGATCCGGGCGCTAAAGTGCCGTTCCATACGGAAGTGATAACGTCTATGGAGCATACAATCAAAGACGTTAACCTTGAATTTGTAGTCAAGAAAGGCCCCGATGCCCGACAAGCAACGTCGCCCTAAAAAGGTCTTAGTGGCTGAGGACAATCCGTCCGTCCGCGAATTCATCGAGCGCTCGCTGGCGTCAGCCGGATACGCGATTGCTTCGGCGATGGACGGTCAGGAAGCCCTCGATAAGTTGGCGCGGGAAAGATTTGACGCTCTGGTTTCGGATATAGTAATGCCGAACGTGGACGGCGTAGCACTTGCAATGAAAGCGGGGCAATTGTACCCCGGGTTGCGCATTGTGATGGTTTCGGGCTACGTTCAGGAACGCCTTCGGGCAATCAATTTGGAGGCCTTGGTACATAAGGTAATCTCGAAACCGTTCTCGCCTGAGGATATATGCGGGGCGGTTGAAAGCGCATTGTCAGTATCGAAAAGAGAAAATGGAAATGAAACAACGAATCCGTAAAGCAGTATTCCCGGTAGCCGGTCTTGGAACCCGTTTTTTGCCAGCAACCAAAGCGATGCCCAAAGAAATGTTGACGTTGGTCGACAGGCCGCTAATCCAGCATTCTGTCGATGAGGCGCGCGCGGCAGGCATCGAGCAGTTCATTTTTGTCTCAAGCCGCGGCAAAGGCGCTCTCGAAGACCATTTTGACAACAACAACGATCTCAAAAAGACCTTGGAACAGCGGGGCAAGAAAGCTGCCCTTGAGTTGCTCAAAACGACCGAAATCGACTCCGGTCAATTGTTGTTCACGCGTCAGCGCGAACCCTTGGGCCTCGGCCACGCGGTTTGGTGCGCACGGCACTTGGTCGGCAACGAGCCTTTCGCCATTCTTCTCGCCGACGATGTCGTTCTGGCAGAAAAGCCCTGCCTAAAGCAGATGATCGAAGCGTATGAAGAAGTCGGCGGCAACATGGTCGCGGTCGTCGATGTTCCCCGCGATCAGACAAACCGCTACGGCATCTTGGATGTGGAATCCGACGATGGCCGCCTTGCCAGAATCAAGGGCCTTGTCGAAAAGCCCGAACCTGCAAAAGCGCCCTCGACGCTTTCGATCATCGGTCGCTACATCCTTCAGCCCGAAATATTCAAGGAGCTTGAGGCAAAGCAAGTTGGAGCAGGGGGCGAGATCCAGTTAACTGACAGTATGTCGCGCCTTATAGGCAAACAGCCGTTCCACGGCCTCCGCTACAAGGGCACGCGCTATGACTGCGGCGATAAAGTCGGTTTCATCGCGGCGAACGTCGCCTTTGCTCTGGCCCATAACGAAATGGGTCCATCGGTTCGCGAAGCTCTGAAAACCATTATCGGCTAAAACGTCTACCATGCCTTTTCGCCATCCGGCAGAAGCCGGATACGGTGACGCGCGTCCGGGGGCATAAAAGGCCTCTGAAACACGAATGATCGCAAAACCCATGACCTTCAGCTTATAAAGGGCCGAAAAATACAAGCTATAACTTGTAAAACCGCCTCCAGATATGAGCTATAGCTTGTATTCTGATGAAAATGCACAAGCTGCGACTTATGCCACAGCCTACTTCCTCACATACCAATCGTCCTCTCCGGAGTAGACCTCAAACTTGCGCTCATAACCCTCGGGACTGAGCAGATCGAAAATCTTCTGCCGTATCTCGTCGTTAGCGTTCTTGACGGAAATAATGCTGATTTTGTAAGTCGAGAAATCAAGCCCTGAAAGAAGCTCATAATCCTTTCCGGTCCCGTCGAGCGACAAATACTCGATGTTTTTTGGGGCTTTTTTCTTTTTCAGCAGTTCGTTCAGCGAGTCCGGTACCTCCGCCCAAAAACCTTTCCACTTATAATTTGCTTCAAGCAAAACCGTGTTGCTAAACCCCGAAGCTTCCGCAGGCCCGATGTCGACAAAGAAGCCTTTCTTCTTTTCCTTCAGTTCATAAAGAACGAACAGGTCCTGGAAAAGCTTCGCCTTTGAGGCACTATTGTTTTTTAGGCAATAGCTGAAAAAGTCGAAAATATCCTCATGGATGTGCTGCGGAACAACTGTGCGCCAAGCAGCCAAGCGCGCGAAAGCTTCACTGATATGCATGTCAACTCTCAAGGAAAGAACAAGGAAGGGGCTGTACTATATTGTGTTTCCGACGACGTTCAAAGAAACAAAAACAGTTTCCGCCGAACTTTAAAAGTGCTTAAGGCTCGCGCGCCAATAATCCCACGCGGTCACAAGCGTAAAGCCGCCTGCTACCCAAATTCCGATGTCGCCAATGAGAGTGGCGGGAATAAAGTCCGGTGCATAGCGGTCGCCGATGATAAGAAAGCCAAGTGCGACCATTTGAATGGTGGTCTTCCACTTGGCAAGTTTGCTGACGGGAACGCTGACCCGTAGATCGGCAAGGAACTCGCGCAGTCCCGAAACAGCGACTTCGCGCATCAAGATGATGATGGCGGGCAAAATGCTCCACCCGCTGATCTGCTTTGTGGATACCAAAACGAGAATGACTGCCGAGACGAGCAACTTGTCGGCAATGGGATCAAGAAACTGCCCCAGCTTTGTAACTTCGTTCTCGCGCCGGGCCATGTACCCGTCGAGCCAATCGGTGACGCCCGCTGAGATAAAAAAAGCAAGTCCGACCCATGCGGCCCATACATTTGGGATAGCAATCAACCCCAAGATAATTGGAATGACGGTTATTCGGGATACGGTGAGTTTATTCGCGATAGATTTGAACATTCGAGTAATCCAAGAGAACTCTGGAACCAGAGGCGATCTTTTCTAACACCTAATCCGGTTCAATGAAAGATTGGGCTTTTGGTCAGTAGCGGATAGATGAAGCCGCACAAACCAAAGACGTTAGCCTTGACCAAAATTAACTATTAAAGAATAATTTTCCTTGACTCCCAAGCCGCCTAGCCCCAGCGAAGACACAAATTGTTCACACCCATCGCAGGAAGGTGTCGTTTTGCTCCCGAAAAGAGGCAAGTTCTTGGCGATCTCGTTTTGGACACAAAGAAATCAAAGCAAAACAAAGGCTTGTGTATTATGCCTGTTTTTTGTGCATAGCGTTAGAAAATGCGGATTTACGGGCATAATTGCTGAGACTAAGGAACTTAATAACAGACTTATCCACAAGAATGGGGGATAAACCGGGCAAGAGATAAACCGAGTGCAAGTGATGGAAATTTTAACGAATAGAGCCAAGGAAAACCCGCGCACGGCTACAAAGTTCGATGCAGGCGCGGCCATGCTCCGAGAGAAGATTAAAACGCTCCCCGGCCAGCCGGGCGTCTACCGGATGCTGGCTGCAGACGGAACGCCCCTCTATGTCGGCAAAGCCAAAAACTTAAAAAAAAGGGTGGTCGCCTACACGCAGCGTGAGCGCCTTCCGGTGCGCCTTCAGCGCATGGTGTCGCTTGTCCAGAATCTCGAAGTCACAATCACCCGTACCGAGGCTGAAGCCTTGCTTCTGGAAGCAAGCTACATTCAACGCTTCTTGCCACCCTTTAATATCCTTCTGCGTGACGACAAGAGCTATCCCTATATATTCATAAGCGGCGACCACGATTTCCCCCAGATCGCAAAGCACAGGGGCGCGAAGAAACGTAAAGGCTCGTACTTCGGTCCATTTGCGTCGGGCGCTGCTGTCACCGAGACCTTGACGCTGCTTCAGCGCGGGTTCCAGCTTCGCAACTGTACCGATACATTTTTCGCAAGCCGTTCGCGCCCGTGCTTGCAATACCACATAAAGCGCTGCACGGCCCCTTGCGTCGGCAAAATCACAACGGAGGAATACGCGCAGCAAGTCTCCGACGCGATCGACTTTCTGAAAGGCCGCAACGGGAATATCCAGAAAAAGCTTGCAGAACAAATGCAAGCTGCTAGCGACGCTATGGACTTCGAAAAAGCTGCGAAGCTTCGCGACCGAATTAAAATACTAACGGGCATTCAATCGCGCCAAATCATCCACGCCTCGGGAATTGACGACGCCGATGTGATCGCGATGCACCAGGCGGGAGGTAAAACGGCGGTACAGGTGTTTTTCTTCCGTCAGGAGCGCAATTACGGAGCGAGGCTTTTCTTCCCCCAGCACGGCAGGGACGAGCCGAAAGGAGAAATCCTCGCGGCGTTCATTGCTCAGTTCTATGCCGACAAGCCCGCGCCAACTCTAATTTTGGTCGATGAGCTTCCCGCAAACAGCGCGCTGCTCGCCGAAGCTCTCTCCACGAAAGCCGACCACGCAGTCAGAATCTTTACCCCTCAATCCGGAGATAAAAAGCGGATTGTCGAAATGGCCCGCAAAAACGCCGAAGAGTCTTTAGCCCGAACGCTTGCGGAGACAAAGGAACAAGCGCGCCTCCTTAAACGCCTTGCCGAAATCTTCGGCCTACCGAGTCCGCCGAAGCGCATTGAAGTCTATGACAACTCTCACACCTCCGGCACATACGCCGTCGGCGCGATGATCGCTGCGGGCGAGGAGGGGTTCCTCAAAAAGACCTACCGCAAATTCAACATTCGCGATGCATCGACCGATGATGACTTCGCGATGATGAAAGAAGTCCTTTCTCGCCGTTTTAAGCGCCTTATTCTCGAGGACCCCGAACGCTCGTCAGGCTTGTGGCCCGATTTACTCCTGATCGATGGTGGAGCAGGGCAGGTCGGTAAGGTGGTCAATGTCCTTAAGGAATTTGGCATAAGCGACATACCGATAGTCGGCATCGCGAAAGGCCCCGACCGAAACGCTGGCCGCGAGCGCTTCTTCATGGATGGCAAAGAACCCTTCAGCCTTCCATCCGGTGACCCTTCGCTTTACTACTTGGAGCGCCTGCGCGATGAAGCGCACCGCTTCGCCATAGGCACCCACAGGGCACGCCGCACGAAAGCGATTGGCTTGTCGCGACTTGATGAAGTTCCTGGGATCGGAGCAAAGCGCAAAAAGGCGCTTTTGCACCACATGGGTTCGCCCAAAGCGGTTGAAGAAGCAGACATCGAAGACCTGATGCGCATAGAAGGCATAAGTCGTTGCACTGCACAAAAAATCTGGGAATTTTTCCGCAAGTAACACACACTAGATAATATTCTATTTTTCTTCTGTAACGGCACCGAAACCGTATTGCCACGACTCAGGAATCGGTGAATGCTCCGTCGCGATTTTCCCGCATCCATATTGTGATGAAGCCATGTCGAATATGCTCCCATTAGAAATAACAAAAGAAATTCAGAAGCGCCCCTTCGGCCGAACTCTCTCTGATTTTCGAAGTGAAGACGCAACCACGCCCAATGCATTGTTTCCTGCCGAAGAAAGACTTCTCATAGCCGTGGCCAAAGGCGATCCATGCCAGATAGGTGCAGAATGTCCTCTGCACCCAACGCAGACCAACACCATCCGTGCCGAATTCGTCCGCTTTCTCCTGTTGGGCGGCGACAATAACACGCCCGTGCACGAAAGCGGGGTGATGGTGCTGGGCGCATACATCGACGGCAGCATAGACTTGCACAACGCCGAGACTGTTGCCGCTTTTTCGCTGATTGACTGTAATATCGACGGCGATATTGTCGGCCTTGACGCCAAACTAAAAAGCATCTGTCTTACCGGAACCCGCATCTATGGCGTCGTATGTGATCGCGCAAACATCTCCGGCTCAGTGTTTTTGGATGGTCGTTTTGCCGCAAAGGAACCCGTGCGCTTTCAAGGCGCCTCGCTTTCGGGATCGCTTTACTGCACCGGCGGTTCCTTCCACAATAAGGCTGCTGCGAATGAATGCGACGCGGCTTCTGAAGACGCGCTAAGCCTCGAAGGAGCCAGAGTAAACGGCTCGCTCGTTTTCGGTGGTTCGACGTGTTCGGAAAAAATGACAGTCGAAGGTTGCCTCAATCTTCAGAACGCTACCGTGACTTCCTTTGTCGACGTCCCTTCCTCATGGCCACGCGAGAGCCACGTGGTTTCAAACACAATCAAACTCGACGGCTTTGTCTATGGGCGGTTCCTAGGCACAACGCCTCTCGACACGGCGACGCGCGTCAAGTGGCTCAAGCGGCAGCCAAAAGCCCATCTCTATGAAGACTTCCGCCCTCAGCCTTTCGAGCAGCTCGAAAAGGTCCTGCGCGTGATGGGTCACAAAGCGGAAGCTCGCGACATCTGTTTCCTAAAAGACCGGTACTACATCCGCAGCCGCTACATAAACTTCTGCAAGAAGCCCGAAGCGAAGTCGAAGGCGGTTCTCCAGCCTTTGGCATATTTTTGGTGGCGCCTCGTTCTGCGTGGCCTGCTCGAGGTCGTGAGCGTCACTTTCCGAAACCTCCACCTCATGACGGCAGTCGTTGTCCTTCTCGTGGTCGGGTCTGGCTTCGTCTATCAAAGCGCGGCAGAGCAGGGACTCTTTGCGCCAACCGATCCCGATATCCTTTTTGATCCCGTACTACGTTCTTCCTGCGTCCCGAATTGTGCCGAGATCGAAAAGAACTGTGCAAAACCGTCGGCAGCGGCTCCAAAACTTGAGCAGTCCGATGCCAACACAACTCTCGTGGCCCGCTCGATGTGGATTGGGCATAACAGAATAAGCTTCTGGCCGTCTTTAATAGGCTTCAGCCACTCGGCACCGCCTGCGGCTTGCGGCGGCACATGCAAGGCTAACTGGACGGGAAGCGCCTGCAATCTCAAGCGTCTCCTGCCGGAATATCCTTCCTTCTCTCCCTTTGTTTATGCCCTCGATGTCGTTCTCCCTCCCGGCATGAACCTGCGCCAAGCCTCCTCATGGCGCATCATAAACGCTCCGTTCCACATCCTCGGACTGGCTACGAGTGGAGCTTTCCTTCAATCCTTCGTTTGGCTTAAGACACTTGTATTCTGGTTTTGGGCTGTTAGTGCCGTCTGGGTCCTCGGAAGCATCCTTAAGCGAGACTGAGGCCGAGGATTAGCGACAGGCCAAAAATTAAACCGGCGCCCTATGAAGGGGCCGGTTTCTCATTGTTCTTCGGATGCTTGAATTCAGCCAACTTTTCTCTGGCGATCCCCTTCTTTGCGCCCAAGGATAAGCATGGCCTGCTCAGCCATATAACGCTCTTCATTGGTCGGAATAACCAGCACGCGGGGAATATCCATAAACGACAGATAATTCATAACCGCGTCGCGGATAGGTGCTGCGTTCTCTCCAATGCCGCCCGTAAAGACAAGCGCGTCGATTCCGCCAAGCGATACGGCCATTGAGGCGACGTTCTTGGCGATGTACGTGCAAAAGTAGTCGAGCGCATATTTTGCGCGAGGATTGTCGCTCTCAAGCAGCGTCTTAACGTCATTGCTGACACCTGACATGCCCTTAAGCCCTGAACGATGATAAAACATCTGCTCGACTTCATCGGGAGACATGCCAAGTTCGCGAATGATGTAGAACACGGCCCCCGGATCGACGGACCCGGTTCTGGTTCCCATCGGCAAGCCATCCAATACGGTCATGCCCATCGTGGTGTCGATGCCTTTGCCGTTCTTGATTGCACAAAGGCTCGACCCGTTTCCGAGATGCGCCACCACAACCTTGCCTTTGGCAATATCTGGGTAGTCTTTCTGGAGCATCTGCGCGATGTAGGCATACGAGAGGCCGTGGAAGCCGTACCTCCGCACGCCCTTGTCCGTGATTTCCTGCGGAACTGCGTAGTTCGTAAACTTTTCCTCGTGCTGAGAGTGGAAAGCCGTGTCGAAGCAGGCAATTTGCGGAACCATCGGCATAATTCGCGTGATGACTCCGACACCGGCCAAATGATGAGGCTGATGCAAAAGGGCAAGTGGAATAATTTTCTTCAGTCGATTGAAAACGTGGGAGTCGATGAGCGTCGGCTCAAAAAACTCCGACCCGCCGTGGACGAAACGATGGGCGACGCCGATAATCTTCCATCCCGCATTGAGGCTGTCGACCCAATCGAGAATACGGCGCACGGCGCGCTTTTGCGTTTCGTCCGGGGGGAGTGTCACCTTGATCTTCGAGTCCGTTCCGTCGCGTGAGGCGGCAAGAACCGGATTGCTCCCGATGCCGGTAACGCTGCCTGTCGCGAGACGAGGCAGGCCATCCGAACATCCGAAGAGCTGGAACTTGACGCTGGACGAACCGGCGTTGAGGATCAATAAGGTGTCAATCGTCATTTAATGCGGCCCTCTTTGCGAGCTTGAACCACCAGAACGGCTATGGCGCACGATAACAAGCGGGAACGCAGATTGTCGGCGCGGCTTGTCAGAATGATAGGAACCTTGGCGCCCATGATAATGCCGGCGGCGTCAGCCTTGTTGATGAAGCTGAGCTGCTTCGCCATCATATTGCCCGCTTCTATTTCGGGAGCAAGCAGAATATCGGCGTCGCCCGCGACTTCCGAAGTAATTTTCTTCTGTGCGGCCGCTTCTTTGCTGATAGCGTTGTCGAAAGCAAGGGGACCGTCCATGACGCATCCCTTGATTTGTCCTCGATCAACCATCTTGCACAGCGCAGCCGCATCAAGCGTAGCAGGCATCTTCGGATTGACGGTTTCAACAGCGGCAAGAACCGCAACCTTCGGCAGCCGGTCCTCGTCCGCCAAAACCTTCCATACGTCGCAGGCATTGCGGCAAATATCGGCCTTGGTGATGAGATCGGGCGCGATGTTGACGACGCCGTCGGTGATGATCAACCACTTGTGATACCCCGCCGTGTCCATGATGTAAGATTGCGACAAACGGCGGCCCGTGCGCAGGCCTGAAGTGGATGAAACAACGGGACCCAACACCTCGTCGGTGTGCAGCGAACCCTTCATAATGACATCGACTTTTCCGGCTGCGGCATATTCGACAGCCTTCTGAGCCGAGTCATGCTCATTTCTGGTGTCGACGATTTCCCAGCCCGTAATGTCGATCTTGTTCTCGGCGGCCACTTTCTTGATCGTGCCTTCCATGCCGAAAAGAATAGGCTTCATCAAATTTTCTTTAACGGCATCCGCGATGGCCTGAATCGTCGTCTGGTCGACGGCGTGCACAACGGCGGTCGTGATTGGCGGTAGATTGGCACATCGCTTCAACACGGCGTGATAGCGGTCGTGAGAATGAACCAGGATTTCGGGGGGCTCGTCGGGAGCAAAAGCGGGAGAGTTGGACATGGAATCAATGCCTTTCGTATTTTGTGCAATGCCAAAACAAATAAAGGATTTGGTTAACAAACGCCAGAGGGAATCTCTGATTATTCAGTGCATGGTAGTGCGGTGCACAAACCTTTGGCCAAACAAAACACCTGCTGCGCTGCCACAGCACTTACTTTTTGTGTCCATTCCGATTCGTTCAAATTTTATCCGGACGAACAAAAAACTGTTCCACCAGAGCTTTCGTCGCCTGGCCGCGATGGCTTAGGCGGTTCTTCTCGTCTTCCGGCATTTCAGCAAACGTCTGAACATACCCGTCCGGAACAAAGATAGGATCATACCCATGCCCGTGTGTTCCCATCGGACTCGTGGCGATAGTTCCATCAACGCGCCCCTCGAAAAACAAGCAATATCCATCTGGCCAGCAGAGCGTCAGCACGCATATGAAATAGGCCGACCTGTCGGAAGAGTCGCCAAGCTCTTTTTGAACGCGTGCCATTGCGGCGTCGATCCCACCCTCTGCCCAGCGCGCCGAAAAAATGCCGGGCTGCCCGCCAAGCGCATTGATGCAAAGCCCGCTATCATCCGCAAGCGCGACGTTTCCGCTTGCGATTGCAGCAGCCTTGGCCTTCAGCAGAGCGTTCTCCGAAAAAGTCGTTCCCGTCTCTTCGGGAGAAGGCAATCCCAGTTGGCCCGCTGACACAATCTTTTTCACGAACGGATGCAGAAGAGAGTCAAATTCGCGCAGCTTTCCCTCGTTATGGGTTGCTACGACAAGAAGATCGGGAATGGAACGAAGCATAGATCACCTAATTAAATGCACCGGTTTTTGCGCAAGGCAATGTGGCAGAAATAAGATTTAAAGTTAACCCAAGAAAGGTATTTCGATTATGGAAATTCGATGATATTCGCAATCGCATAGTCGCCAGCATTCAGGAGAAAGAGCGTTGAAACGAGTTGTTGAAGCATACAATAAAGCCAAAAAAGTTTTCAGAAGGAACAAGCCGGAACGCGCATTCAATCTTTTCGAGTTTCAAAACAACAAACGCCTGAGAGTGGCTAAGTTTCTGGCCGAAACCTATCAATACGACGAAAAAACAGCTATTATTGAGGCAAACAAGCACCTGTCGATCGCTTGGGAGGCTGCCTCAAACGACATTACCTATCGCAGACGCCTTGCCAATGCTGCGGTCCACGTTTTGGGTTTCCTTGCTGCTGGGGGGATTGCCGATAAAGCGATTATGACCAGCAATACAAACCTCCTGCTTGGTGCATTTGCATTAGGAATGGGAACGGTAATCCTCAGTTATGGGCTGAACGAAGCCTATGCTCCGCAGATGACAAAGCCCTCGGCTGCCAATGATTATAAGCCCGCCAAAGGCGACGAAGGATGCAAAGCCGTCTACCGTCGAGCCGAAGAGCACATCGAGCTATGGATCCAGAAGGAACAGAAGATGCTTGAAAAAAGACGGGCCGCACTGTTGGCCCCAACGCAAGGGTAGGGGCTAAAGTCCCTTCTTTCCCATATCCAGGAATTTCTTTCGCCTGTCGGCAATCAGCGCCTTCCTGTCTAGATTCGAAAGCGACTGAAGCGCGCTCTCAAGCGCGTCACCGACATTCTCGATAGTCTTCGAGGGATTCCTCTGCGCCCCGCCCACGGGTTCCGGCACGATGGAATCAATGATGCCTAGCTTTAGCAAGTCCTGTGCCGTGAGGCGCAATGCCTCCGCAGCGTCTGCCGCATTGGCTGAGTCGCGCCAGAGAATCGACGCGCATCCTTCGGGCGAAATGACTGAGTAAATGGCGTGCTCAAGCATCAAAACGATATTGCTCGCGGCAAGAGCGATGGCCCCCCCGGAGCCGCCTTCGCCGATGACACAAGACAAAAAAGGCACGCCCACATGGAGACAAGTCTCAATAGACCGCGCGATGGCTTCTGCCTGTCCGCGCGCTTCGGCGTCGACCCCCGGAAAAGCTCCGGCAGTATCCACAAATGTGATGATCGGCAGCCCAAAATGATCCGCAAGGCGCATCAATCGCTGCGCCTTCCGATACCCTTCTGGCTTGGCCATGCCGAAATTATGCTTGATCCGGCTTTCGGTATCGAACCCACGCTCCTGTCCAATCACGACAACGGATTTGCCTCGGAACTTTCCAAGCCCTCCGATAACAGCGAGATCCTCGCCGAACAGCCGATCCCCGGCAAGCGGAGTAAATTCTTCGATCAGCGCCTTTATGTAATCGAGGCAGTGAGGCCTGTCGGCATGGCGCGCGACTTGAACCTTCTGCGCAGGGGTCAGCTTGTCGTATAAGGCATAAAGTTGCTTATCGACCTTATCTTGAAGCTTGGCGATTTCCGCACCGATGTTGACGTGGCCGCCATCGGACAGATGCCGCAGCTCCTCGATTTTGGTCTCAAGCTCGGCGACCGACTTTTCGAAGTCTAAAGACTGCATTCTCTTTTGTGCTCAGTTACAAGACGCCCCCTGCCTATCACGAGAAGGGGGATCGAGGCAAATTTTAGGCAGTTGGAATAATTAGTTCTTGAAAACATTAATGAAAGTTATGAAAAAGACCGCCTCTGCGGAGCCGAAAGCGGTCGTGCTGCATACAATCGATGCCCGATATGCGAGAATGCCCCTCAAAGATAGAACAGATAACGCAACGAAATGACCAGCCGTCCAAAGTTACCGATCCCTCCCGGCACGAGCAGAATCTTGCTGCACAGCTGCTGCGCTCCGTGTTCCGGCGAGGTCATAGAAGCCCTTCACTCATCCGGCGTTGAGTTCTCAGTATACTTCTACAATCCCAATATCCATCCGCGCAAAGAATACGAAAAGCGCAAGGAACATAACGCACGCTTCGCGGAGAAGCTGCGCATCCCCTTCATCGATGCCGATTATGATCCCGACAACTGGTTTGCGCGCGTTAAAGGGCTGGAAATGGAACCCGAGCGCGGCAAGAGGTGCACGCTGTGCTTCGGAATGCGCCTCGAACGTTCGGCCCTTTACGCGCACGAACATGGTTTTCCGCTTCTGACCTCATGCTTCGGCATTTCCCGCTGGAAGAATATGGAGCAAGTAAACGAATGTGGCCGCCTCGCAGTATCTCGTTATCCTGATTTGAACTATTGGGATTACAATTGGCGCAAGGCAGGCGGGGCTGGCCGTATGCTTGAGGTAGCGAAGCGGGAGGAATTTTATATGCAGGATTACTGCGGTTGTACCCACTCACTACGAGATCGCCTCAAACGTGAAGAAAATAAAGCGCCTGAGCTCTAAGCTGGGCCCCGCCTGCGGGATGAACTTTCTTTTCCCAGTCCCCGTCGAAAACTTAACTGTTTGCAAACGATTGGTTCTATAGAAATTATTATCTTCTCTGTTCCTGTCTGGGTGCTCCAAAAAGGGATAAATTCAGATAGGGGATGGAGAGTGCAATCGCAACGGAAGAGGTTTAGGTCATGTCGGAAACAGCAACCCGTTTCCCCTATGCAAGAATACTCGTCGTCGATGACAGTGTTCTTGACCGCATGATCATTTCAACGGCTTTGAAAAAGGCGGGCTTCACAAACATCCAACTGGCGGATGACGGTGCGGACGCTCTTCGAAAAACCCGCGAGTTCCAGCCCGATCTCGTTCTCCTCGACCTCGCCATGCCAAATCTTGACGGCTTCGGCTATTGCACGGAAGTGAGGAAAGATCAGGCTATCCCGAAAATGCCGATCATTGTCCAGTCGGTCAGCGAAGATCGCGAATCTCGCCTGAAGGCACTGACATGCGGGGCCGATGATTTTCTAATGAAGCCGCTGGACATGGCAGAGTTGACGCTGCGCATCTGTGTGCATGTCGAACGGTACTTCATGCTCCGCGAAATGCAGGATATGTGCACATACCTCAAGATGGAACTTGACGTGGTCAAAAACGTGCAGAAGGACATCAGTAATTCGAAAGTCTCTGAGCCTGACGCAAAGAACCTCGAAAAGCACGTCGAGGTTTTGGAGCAATTGGCCCATCTCTCATCGGACCAAACCTGATCCGATACGCGGGGGGCGCGCTTAAAGCTAGCGCCCGGAGATCGAAATTAACCAAGAATTTTGGCGTGAAAAAAAGCCCGAACCTTACTCCGGTTCGGGCCCGACATCGCAAAAAGGACTGCTATTTCGTATCAGCCGTGCGTGTATTAAGCTGATCGCGCATCGTTTGCAGAAGGCCGTCAATGCGCCCCCCGCTATTCTGAATAACCGAAGCATATTCCTGCTTCTGCGTAATGCTTAAACTGACTCCCTCAACGATAACATCGACCACTCCCATCTTCCCGTCCTTCTCCCGGACGCGCCAGTCGATGGAAGTAGGTTGAGACCCGTCGGGATGGGTGATTTGGCTAAGCACTGTTGTATCCAGCTCCGATTCCGGGCGCGTCCCAATAACCTCGAAGCCCTCGCCTGTATAGAGCGTCATGCGGCTGCCGTATGTGCGGAGCACAAGTGCCTTGAATAGATCCATGTATTCGGCCTGCTGCTCGGGAGTAGCCGCAGTCCAGTTTCGCCCGATAACAAAGCGCCCAATTGTCTTGAGATCAAAATCCTCGCTTA
>CAZLIG010000004.1:10338-12524 GCA_964559415.1 uncultured Rhodospirillaceae bacterium | reverse complement strand
TCTGAACGCTTCTCTGCGGGCAGTTGCTTATCCGCGACGATCTTGATGGCCTTATCCCCAAGCTCCTGAACGAATTTTCCCTGAGGGACCCCGATCGCCTTTTCATGAGAACGAGTGGCAACGGCTTCAGCGGAAAGAGCAGGGCGGGCTGGTGAACCAATAGCAATAAGGGCTACCAGAACGAGTCCAAGCAAGCGAAACATAGGATACTCCGAAGAACAGAAATAAAGCGCCCTACGAGCCGTAGGCGCGGAGAGGATGAGACACAACAATATATAGAGGAATTTCCAAACGAAAAGAAAAAACGAGGGACTTGGATAGAACAATGTAATGTTTCCGCTTCGTTGCCTTTGCCCTGCCGTCAGTGGCATTTTTTTGATAGGTTCGGGAGAAGAGATTAAGTCGATCAAATTTCTCGTGTCGCGCCTAGATTTTGCCATGCTTCTATGATCAATTCTTTCGCAACGGCTCTCTCGAGCCGCCTAAAAAAATCTCCATGAAAGGAATTTAAAATGCGTTCGAAGAATCTCTTGGTTGCTTTGGCATTGGTTGCCGCATTGGTCGCTGGCCCTGTCTTAGCGCAGGAAGCTGTTGTCCCGGCTGATGATGCCGCTGCACCGGCCGCTGCCTCCACGGAAGCTCCTGTCAAGGCCAAGGCTGCGCACAAGAAACAACGTGTTAAGAAGCACAAGGCCGCCAAGAAGGCCGCTGCTCCTGCTGCTGAAACGACCGCACCGGCTGCTGATACCCCCGCTGAACCCGCTGAAGCGGTCGAAACGCCCGCCCAATAAGCGGTATTGCTAAAAAAAAGAAACCGCCGTGCCGGAGTGCCTCCGCGCGGCGGTTTTTTACTCTGAAACAGAATATGTTGCGATTTTATTGGGTTAATGCTAGGTCGTTGGCCCTGAATGTACTCGAACCCCCGTATTAAACATGCAAGTTGATGCAAATACCGTCCGCAAAGGCCATGTTCTCGACTACAACAACAAGTTGTGGGCCGTCATTAAAAGCGAAATTATGATCCCCGGCAAAGGCAATGCCGTCATTCAAGTTGAAATGCGCGATGTCCGCACCGGCATCAAGACAAACGTGCGCTTCCGCACACAGGAAACGGTTGAGCGTGTCCAGCTTCAGGAACACGAAATGCAGTACCTTTTCTCGTCTGGCGACGATTACACCTTCATGGATAACGCCACCTTCGAGCAGCTTACCATCAGCAAGGAAGTGATCGGGGACCCGGTTGTGTTCCTTAACGAAGGAATGGTTTGCAAGGTTATGACCTACGAAGGCCAAGCCCTCTCTGTCGAATTGCCGCAAACCGTGACGCTTGAGCTCATCGAAGCCGATCCCGTCGTCAGGGGACAAACGGCCTCGTCGTCTTATAAGCCCGCGAAGCTGTCGAATGGCGTCCGCATCATGGTTCCGCCCTTCATCGAGGCAGGCACCCGTGTCGTGGTGAACACCTCGGACGGTTCCTACGTCGAACGCGCGCGCGATTAACATCATGCCGCGTTCCGCATTATTGAATGTCATGTTTAAGGCCGCTGAGAAGGCGGCCAAGGTTTTGGTTCACGACTTTGGCGAAGTCGAAAATCTGCAGGTTTCTCGTAAAGGGCCAGCGGATTTCGTGAGCAACGCCGACTTCACAGCCCAAAAAATCATCCGTGAAGAGCTGTCCAAAGCTCGTCCCGACTTCGGCTTCATCATGGAAGAGAAGGACGGCGAGGCGGATACATCTTCGAAATCCGAGCTCTGGATCGTCGACCCGCTCGACGGCACGACGAACTTCCTCCATGGGTTAGGCCACTGGGCCATCTCGATTGCTGCAGAACGAAACAAGGAATTGATAGCCGGACTTGTCTTCGATCCCATCAAGAACGAAGCCTTCTGGGCCGAAAAAGGCACCGGCGCGTGGGCCAGCAATCGCCGCTTGCGTGTTTCGGGCCGTCGAGACTTCGCCGATTGCCTGATCGGTACCGGAGCGCCTTTCAAAGGCGTGATGCACAAGCGTCCGAACTTCTCCAAGCAGTTGGAGACCGTGATGCCTCAAGTGGCCGGTATTCGTCGTTGGGGAGCCGCCGCACTCGATCTGGCCTACGTTGCTGCGGGACGCTTCGATGGTTTCTGGGAAGAAGGTCTCGGGCCTTACGACTCTGCGGCAGGCATTGTTCTCGTGCGAGAGGCGG
>CAZLIG010000004.1:6681-10328 GCA_964559415.1 uncultured Rhodospirillaceae bacterium | reverse complement strand
TCCTATCACACCGGGGGAAGATCCAATGCGGAGCGGCTGCCTAATCGCAAGCAATTACGAGCTGCATGAGCCTTTCGTCAAGATGATCCGCGGCGCCAAGGCCTAGTCCTTGGCCCGCGACGTGCGGCAAGCGCCAAAGTAACGAGCGCGAAACCGCCAAAGACCAAGTCAACTCCAACAATAAGCCCCAGCGCCCAAGTTGCGGATGCAGGGAATGCCATGACAATCGCCGCAGCTAGGGCGAGATCGAAAACCCCGCTTAGGAGCATCCACGCCCAATTGGGGCTTTTGCGATGATCGACGGCAAACATAATGGTCAAAATGCCGTCCGTAATAAGGAAAAGAGTAAGGATAAGCGTAAGCGAAACCGCCCCTTCAAACGGCCATCCAATCATTAGAAATCCGACGATTATCGTTATGAAGGCCGAAAAGAAAGACCACCAGAACCCCGGCGTTCGTCGAGTAAGAAGTGTTGAGCCGAGGCCGACAAGTCCGCCGAGGAGCAACACCCACCCCACCACCACCGATACGGCAATGCTCGCAAGAACAGGCACAACCATTGCCGCAGTCCCGAGGACAACCAAAAGGATGCCCTCAGCCAGAAAAGGCCCCCAGTTCGCTTGCACACTCCTTTTAAAGGCCAAGTAGTCTCGAGGACTCATGGGCGGAGGCACATCGGACATCCATCACCTCACAACAATGAACAAGGCGAGGTTTCCCCTCCGAACGGTGAGCAAAAGAGGTGTCTTTCTGATTTTCGCCGCAGTGGTGAGCTGATCGATCGTGGTTACCTGTTGTTGATTCACCGACATGATAATGTCGCCGTTCTGCAGTCCCGCAAACGCGGCGGGACTCCCCGGCTCGATCTTCACGACAAGAACGCCTTGAACTTTCCCGAACATCGGATTGTCTTGCGGTATGGTCGAGAAAGTTGCGCCCCTAAGCAGCTCAACACCTTTTGCCTCGCCGTTTTCCGCAGGCTTGGCTTCGGCGATTGTCACTGGAACCGTCATGCGCTTTCCCTTGCGGATCAGCTCGACGTCTGTCCTGTCGCCCACCGCTTTAAAACCGACCATAACGCGCAGGCTTGCCGCACTCGCTACGTCCTTTCCGTCGAATTTGACGACGACATCCCCTTGTCGAATGCCCGCCTGATCGGCAGGGCCGCCTTTGGTGACTTGCGTGACAATCGCGCCCGCATCGACGTCAATGTTCAACGCACCCTTAAGTTCCGGAGTTACATCCTGAATGCCAATCCCGATCTGGCCATGACTGACCTTCCCGTGCGTAATAAGCTGCTCCATAACCCGGTGAGCCATGTTGATCGGGATGGCAAATCCGATGCCGACATTGCCTTCTCCGCCAGAGAGAATGGCTGTATTGATGCCAATGACCTCTCCCTTTAAATTGATGAGAGGCCCCCCCGAATTTCCCGGATTAATCGACGCATCCGTTTGAATAAAATTTTCATAGCCTTCGATTCCAAGCCCCGTCCGACCAAGCGCGCTGACGATCCCGAAGGTGGCCGTATTTGCAAGCGCAAAAGGATTTCCTATCGCCATCACAAAGTCGCCAACCTGAACATTATCGGAATTTCCGAGACGCAGGGCTGTCAGATTGCTGGGCTCGACTTTAAGAACAGCGATATCCGTGTCTGGATCTGCGCCCACAACTGTGGCTTTGAGTTTTCTCCTGTCCTGCAACACGATGAAAATTTTGGCTGCCTTGGCGATCAGATGCTGGTTCGTGATCACATAGCCGTTCTGAGCATCGACAATGACTCCCGACCCAACGCTCTGGGACTTTGGCTCCGGCGTGCCATTTTCCCCTTCTGGAAGACCAAAGAATTTGCGAAAAAACGGGTCGCTAAAGAGAGGATTTGACGAGCCGGTAGCTCCTCCCGTCGTTGCGATGTTCACAACGGCAGGCAAGGCCTCTCTCAAAACGGGTGCCAGTGAAGTCTCATCGAGCGCCGGAAGCTTGATCGGGTCTGCAAGCTTCGGAACCTGTACGACGCCGTCACCCTGTTTCGGGACAAATTTCTGGTCGACCGCCAGCATTCCCAGTCCTGCGCCCAAAACAAGAGCGAGCAACCCGACAAGAATGACGGCGAGAAGATTTCGTCGTTCCATAGGCCTTCCAATCAAGAGAGGTCAAAAAGCCCTGTAAAGGGGCGGGACTTCGCGAAGCAAAAAAACGGCGAACGCCTGACTCCAGCGCCACGCGTTTGCACGGCAATTCAATCAATAGACCTGCATAAACGGGCTAGTCCTGTTGCCACGTAAAATAAACGCGCTTGGTTCCCTTAGCGGGTATTTTGATAATCCGCCGCTGCTGCTGGTCGCCATTCATCGCTGTGATCGTATAGTCTCCCGGCGGGAGCTTGGCGTAGAACAGGGGGCCTGCATTATCGACGGTAATGACCTCGCGCCCATCCTTGCCTTTGACGACGATATCGGCGTCAACGGAGAGTTGCCCAATCGGATTAGCGTTGGTGATAAGCAGGTTGTAATTCTTTGCCTGCGCCTCCATGTCTTGCCTTTCATCGACGGAAACACCGCCAGAAAGATAAGTAACATCGCCTTCTGTGACAGGCTGTGGCGCTTGAGGAGCGGCAAACACGCTTAGTGCGACACAGGCGGTCAAAATGCCTGCGGCTAACCCAAACGGGACTTTTCGCCTCATATTACCCTCCCTGAATGCAGTCTCGGGAAATGGGTTACTAACGGGCCCTGCCGAACGCGCCTTGATTTTGGAAAAGTTTGGCTCTCCGATCTAAGAAAATTACGATCAAATGAGGGGAAGAGCCTATGTGTTTCCTATAGCACGGAAAGCGTAAAAATGCTACTATTGGCGCGTTCCAGTAAAATTCCATGTCAGTAATAACGCGTGTCAAATGCAACGGGATCGGCCGCCTTGCGCTATCCGGCTCCTTTCGCTTCATCTGCGTCCCGCAACATCTTTTCAAGGAGGGGGCATGAACAGGAATAGATATATCATCCCTGCTTTTTTGATCGTTTTTCCCCTAGGGTTTCAAATGCTTCCAGCCCTCGCCGAAACGGAAGCGGTCGCCGCCGCCGCCGTCTCTAACGCATCGGACCAGGAATCCACTGTCGAGGCAAAATTCATCGGTGACCTAGGCCAAAAAGCACTAGCGATCCTGATGGATGCCAATCTCACGGCGACACAGCTTGATGCTAAAATGCACGATCTGTTCAGCGGCGCGTTTGACATCGAAAAGGTCGGACAGTTCGCCATCGGTAGCGGCGCATGGTCGGGCTTATCCTCCCAACAGCGCGAGGAGTACCTGAAGCTTTTCAGGGAGTTCGTATCGCGTAACTATGGCACGCGCCTGCGCGTGTACCACGGCGAAAAATTTCAGGTGAAAAGGGTTCGCCCTCGTGAGCAAACGACTGTCGTGAGTACGGAAATCGTCCGATCCTACGGCTTCCCCTCGACACACATCGACTGGGTTGTCTACAAAAATCAAGGTAAATGCGCTATCGTGGATGTGGTGATAGACGGGATCAGTCAGAGCGTTACGCAACGCGATCAGCTTTCGTCGATCCTGGAGCACATCCAGGTGCTCAACCAGCTCGACACCGATGCGATCTCGCCGACAGCCCAGGTGATCGAGGTCGACAACG
>CAZLIG010000004.1:0-6671 GCA_964559415.1 uncultured Rhodospirillaceae bacterium | reverse complement strand
CTTTCGTCGATCCTGTCTCAAAATGGCGGGAACTTTAACGTTCTCCTCGACGCTTTGCGCGAGCGCGTGATGCAGATGGCAGCGACTACGGATTCAGCAGGCTCTGCACTTCCTGAATCCCCATAACCCACTGGGGCAGACGACGTGCATAGGCGTGCACAAGACGTTCAGCCCACGGAAGCTGAAGCGGCAGGTCGTGCTCGACAATTGCGGTCTGGATATGGACGTTCATGGGCAGCCGGGTGACATCCTGCCGTGCCTCCGAAAGCAAATTGGCCTTCTCAAGAAATAGGGCAGGGGGAAGCGCGTTTTGTCCCGCGATGGATGACGCAAGAACCCCAAGTTCGTCCGGCCTAAGTTTCAGCAGATGGGATGGATGGTCCGCTGGAAGGGCTAGGCGGCGCTGGGCTTCTCTGTTGGCATGGTCAATTTCTGCCGACGTGTCGAATGCACAGGGCACCGAATATGTAACGCCCATATAGCTGATATACTCAAGCCCATTGGCGAAAGCGCCTATCGCAAGTAAATCCGACATGGCCGAGGCAACGCGTAGCGAAATGGTCGATTGCGCGACCCAAAGCGCGGCTTCCGCATCGATCCGCGCCCGATGCCGATAAAGCCCATAAAGCTCCGCCAGTGGGGAGGGAAGGTCGGTCTGTGCCGTCAAAAAATCGCGGCTGATATGGTTTTCCGTGCCGCGATGATTGCGCCTGAAATAGTCGATCTCCGCAGACGCCAACGGCAGCGGCGCTGCCGTCTCTTGGAAGACATCGGCATTATATCCGCAAACATGAGCAACGGCATTCCAGTCGCTAGCCTTTGGTTCGCGATCAACAGTCACGCTGCCGTCGGCCTGCGCTGCAAAATGGTTCAGCGAAAGTCCCGGATGCGTCAGTCGGGTAAGCCACTCAAGCAGGAAAGGGCTGCGTGCGGATGCTGAAGAGGTGTCTGAGGAAGATTCGTTAGTGTTAGCTGCGTACAGTCGCAAATTCATGCTGCGCCTCGTACGTGGCAAATGGACTGCTTCCGATGAAGGTCGATTCCTGAATTCACAAAACAACCCAACGATGAAAGTTTAAGGATTCGATTCGGACGTGCGAGAGAAGAAATGACAGCTGATAGCTTGATTCACAAAGAATCTTCTACTCGAACGCAGACTCTCGGTTAAGGAGAAATTTACGATGATGAATCCAATGTTAAAGAATGTGTGGTTCGAGTCACACATTGTTCCGCAGAGGTAATAGTCCGGCGGCTGAGAAAACCGCGTCCCACCGCATCAAGTTATGCGTTGAAGCGACTCAGTTTTTCTCATTTCTGAGTCTGATCAGAGAGTTACGCGAGGTCGGGACTCCGCTAGGTATATGTCTTTGGCGATGTCAAAAAAAATCGCACCCTCCGCGAGGAGGGTGCGACCGCTTTTCCAGGACAAAATTTAGGCTGCGCAACAGCACTTCTTCGAGGTGCCTTCGAGTCCCGGCACAGGATACCGCCTGCACAGATCGCGAGTCTCGCCGCGTAGTTTTGTCAACAAGGCCTCATCGCCCGGTGACCTCAAAACCTGAAGCATGATATTGGCAAGTTGCTTCATGTCCGCTTCGTTCATTCCGCGCGATGTGGCGGCGGGTGTTCCGAAGCGAATGCCGCTTGGCTTCATCGGAGGATTCGGATCGTCGGGGATGACATTCTTGTTGAGGGTAATCCCAACCTTGTCGAGCGCCTTTTCGGCGATGTCGCCCGTAATCTCAAACCCTGTCGCGGTGTTGATGACAATAAGATGATTCTCAGTTCCGCCGGTAACGAGATGGGCTCCCCCCGCCAACAGCTCCTTGGCGAAAGCCTGCGCATTGGCAAGCACCTGCTTGGCATAAGCTTTGTAATCATCCGTCTGAACAAGCTTCAAGGTCGTAGCCAGGGCGGCAACCTGATGCATATGCGGCCCTCCCTGCATTCCCGGAAACACCGACTTGTCGATGGCCGAAGCGTATTGCTTCTTGCAAAGGATCATGCCGCCGCGAGGCCCGCGGAGAGACTTGTGCGTAGTAGTAGTGACGACATCGAACCCAAAGTCGAGGGGGTTCTTCAAAGCTCCCCCGGCCACAAGACCGCCCAAATGGCTTATGTCTGCCATCAACAACGCCCCGACCTCGTCGGCAATCTTCCTGAACCCTGCATAGTCGTACTCGCGCGGATAAGAGGAGTGTCCGCAAATAATAAGCTTTGGCTTATTCTCAAGCGCCGCCTGACGGACCTTCTCGAGGTCGATCAACCCGCTTGGAAGTTCCGTCTTATAGCGGACGAACTTAAAAATTTTGGCCATATTGGTCACGGGATGCCCGTGCGACAGATGTCCCCCGTGCGTCAAATCCATTCCCATGATGGTATCGCCGGGCTTTAAAAGAGCGAAATAGACGGCCTCGTTCATGGGACAGCCGGAAAGGCATTGCACATTGGCATGTTCCGCGCGGAAAACCTTCTTGGCCCGTTCCCGCGCAAGCGTCTCGACGGTGTCCGTGTTCTCCTGTCCGCCGTAGTATCTGCGGCCCGGATAACCCTCCGAGTACTTGTTATTGAAAACGGACCCGAGCAAGGCATAAACTTCTGGAAAACAATAATTTTCCGAAGGAATAAGCTCGATCCCCTCGCTTTGGCGTTCTTCTTCGCTCATCAACGCAGTAAAAATCTCGGAATCCGAATTTTGCAAACGTTCCAAAGCGGCGGCAGAATAGGTGAAATTTGTCATTGATTTCTCCATGTGGGCGTATAGGCCATAATCTCCCCGGGGGCTCACGTGAGTCAAGGGGATAGCCCCATTCCCGCAGAGCTTGCTAAGGCGCGGTTTTTCGAGAAAATAGAACTCCTTGCACTAATTCTTTCAAACTTCTAGAGTCGCCGCCCATGAAGGAATCGAACAATACCATCCCGGCCGACATCGCGGCCCTGAGTTTCGAAGAAGCGCTTGCCGAACTCGAAAAGCTGGTTAAGCAGCTTGAAGACGGCAAAGCCAAGCTCGACGACGCTATTAAGGCGTATGAGCGGGGCGCGCTGCTCAAGCGGCATTGCGAAGCCAAGCTACGGGAAGCCCAAGCCAAGATCGAACAGATTACCGTCGGTCCCGATGGTGCTGTCTCGACTAAGCCGTTTAGCTCATAACTCCCTCCCGTTAACCCCAACCCTCGGTAGATATATGCCCTCCGTAAGCCCCTCCCTCGCTTCCGCAATGACCGATGCTGCAAGCGCTGTCGTCGACGCGTTGGAACGCCTGTTGCCCAAAACCGAATTTCCCGAAAACAGGCTCTTTGAGGCAATGCGGTACGGCAGTCTCAATGGAGGCAAGCGGTTAAGACCGTTCCTCGTGGTGAGCGCATCCAAGATTTTTGGGGTAGGCGGCGAGTGTGCCTTACGCACAGCGGCCGCCATCGAATGCGTGCACTGCTACTCGCTAATCCACGACGACCTTCCCGCTATGGACAACTCCGACCTCCGCCGCGGCAGCCCCACTGTTCATAAGCAGTTTGATGAAGCCACTGCGGTCCTCGCGGGCGATGCGTTGCTGACCATAGCCTTCGAAATACTTTCCGACCCCCGCACGCATGAAGACCCTGCCGTTCGCTGCCGCCTTGTTTCGGCTTTAGCACGCGCATCAGGCACCCAAGGCATGGTCGGCGGTCAAATGCTGGACTTGATCGCGGAGACCACCCAACTCGATATCGGTGCCATCACCCGCCTGCAGCGCATGAAAACGGGCGAATTGATAGCAGTCTCGACCGAAGCCGGAGCAATCCTCGGCAAAGCCTCAATACAGCACGCCAGCGCTCTTCGCGCCTACGCGCATGACTTGGGCTTGGCGTTCCAGATCATCGACGACCTCCTCGACGCCGAAGGCACCGAAGCCGAAACCGGCAAACCCGTAGGCCGCGATGCCGAAGCAGGCAAAGCCACCTTTGTCACCATATTGGGAGCCGAACGCGCCCGTGCTCAAGCGAAGCTGCTCTCCGAGCAAGCCATTCGCCACCTCTCGGTATTCGATGGTCGCGCCCAACACCTCGAAGATGTTGCCCGCTTCGTTGTCGATCGGAAGAGCTAGAGGAATATGCTGAATAAAGGATATATGGACTCATCACCAACCGTCATCCCCGCGAAGGCGGGGATCCCATTTGGTTTTGTCGCCATCGACGCCGCTTCATTAACATGACGATCTCCCTCGCCCTCGCCCCCCACATTCTCGTCGTCGATGATGACATGAGGTTGCGCAGTCTTCTTGGCCGGTATCTAAGCGAGCAGGGGTTCCTCGTATCCACAGCCAAGAACGCCGAAGACGCCCGCGCAAAGCTGAAAAGCCTCGTCTTCGACCTTATGGTTCTGGATGTTATGATGCCCGGCGAAAACGGCTTTGACTTCACCCGCTCTCTGCGTAGCGCCGATACTGGCACGCGCCCGTTGCCAATCTTGCTCCTCACGGCAAAAGGAGAAACCGAAGACCGCATTGAAGGACTCGAAGCAGGCGCCGACGACTACCTGATGAAGCCCTTCGAGCCACGTGAGCTTCTTCTTCGCATCAACGCCATCCTCCGCCGCGCCCCGAAGCCTACGATAAAGGCCAAGCCGCAAATCCGCCTCGGCGCATGGACCTATGACCCCGAGCGAAACGAACTTAAATCGGCAAATGAATTGATCGTTCTGAGCGGCACGGAAGCCGCACTCATGAAAGCCCTTGCCGACGTCCCCGGTCAGGTTCTAAGCCGAGAAACGCTCGTCGAAAAAAGCGCCGCTGGCCAAGAAATCAACGACCGCACCATTGACGTCCAAGTCACCCGCCTGCGCCGAAAAATCGAACCCGACGCCAAAAACCCCCGCTACCTGATAACCGTGCGAGGCGAAGGCTACAGTCTCCGTCCCGATACTGATTAGCTCGGCTGAGCTACAGCAACTCCTCCAATCCATAGGCAAGCTCTTTCCTGCCAACGATTTTCTTTACGGCAAGAATAACCCCGGCCCTGAATGACTCCCGATCCAGCGAGTTGTGCTCAATCGTCAAGGTTTGCCCGGTCCCGCCAAAAATCACCCGCTGATTGGCAACATACCCTGGCATCCTCACCGAGTGAACGCGAACACCGGAATAAAGACCGCCACGAGCATCCTCCGCATCCGGTTTTTCAGCGGGAGCTTTGACACCGAATGCCTGCCGCGTCTCGGCGATGAGCTCCGCCGTGCGCACCGCCGTCCCCGAAGGTGCATCAAGCTTTTTCTCATGATGCGCCTCGATAATCTCGACATAGTCCATAAACTGCGCCGCTTCCTTCGCAAACCGCATCATAAGAACGGCCCCGATAGCAAAGTTCGGCGCAATCAACCCGCCGATGCCCTTCTGCTTGCATAGCTCGGTAAGCTGAGCCACCTGTTCCTCCTTAAACCCGCTCGTCCCCATAACCGGATGTGCACCCGCCTCGATGATCTTCAAAAAGTTCGCGTGCCCAACCGAGGCATTGGTAAAATCGACAACGACTTGCGCTTTTGTGTTCTTAATTGCGGCGACCAGATCGTCGTCCTTGTCCGTCGTTCCCACAAGCGTCAATTCGGGATCGGCATTAACGGCATTGACCGTCATCATGCCCATCTTCCCTTTCGCACCGTTGACCAAAACCGAAATCGTCATTTTTTCCTCCGAGTTGAAACCTTCTTGACCAATGTCTCCGAACTATCCTCGACCCAGCTCAGCCCTTCGCGCCCATAGTAGAACCCGTTCACATAAGGAACCTCCCCGGTCACTTTCCGAAGCTTCCCCATCCCTTCGCGAGGCTCGATCTTCTTGTCCAACACCCAGCGATACAAAGCCGCAACCGCCACCATATCGACATCCTGTGGCGACAGCCTGAAATGCGAAACCCCCATCTCCTGTAGCGCCTGAAGTTCGTTCAGATACATCCCGTAACCATAGGATAAAGTCTGCGAACCATTAATTGCAAGAACGGGCTTCCCATCGACCGTTTCGGCCGTAAGCCCGTCTGGATCGTGTCCGCAAACAATCCTGCACCCGTCCTTGTTCAGACCGTTGGCCCGCGCATGATAGCACCGCATGGCGACCGAAAGCGGTTGCCTCCCGAAAACCATAACCTCGGTCTCAACCTTATCCGTTTTGGCGAGAATCCTGATCGACTTGCCCGGAACCTCGACAGGCACAACAATCCTTTTGGCCTTATTCCTAATAAACGCGTCTCGCGCGCTTTCATTAAACACGTTGATAAAGGGTCCGATGACATGAGGCTTCCCATCCAGAGCCTGCAAGCAAGCGACATCGTTAGCCTCGATCAAAAAACCTTTATCCGCACGCTGTGTTATCGCTTCCATCTCGCGATCCGAAGTCACAAGCGCAAGCGTCGAGAGAACGACCTCTTTCCCCGCCTTTTTCAGCCTTTCGGCAACGACAGATAAATGCTCCTCAAAGAAAGCCTCGCGCTTCGAGCAAACGACTTCTCCGAGATAAACAACGTCGACCTCGGCCTCGTCCGCCACCCGAAAATAAAAGTCCCGCCGCTTTTCCGCAGGCCAATTAAAAAACAACGGCCCGAGTGTGAGCTTACTTCTTTCGCTCGCAGCTTTCTTAACTGTCTTCCTGGCCGCCTGCTTCATCTCCAACCTTTCTTATAAGCTCCAAATGTCTCGCGTCCCCCTTC
>CAZLIG010000003.1:0-28580 GCA_964559415.1 uncultured Rhodospirillaceae bacterium | reverse complement strand
GCGCTGTGCGTAAGCGTGTTCCGCGGGCCAGGGCGTGCACTCGTCAAAGGCCATCGTAATATCGCTATCGAGCAGATGTTGAATCTGCATCGACCGTTCCGGCGTCAATTCATGCGCGCTTCCGTCAACATGAGACCTGAACGTGACACCCTTTTCATTTAGGGTACGCAGCTTCGCGAGCGACATCACCTGAAACCCGCCCGAATCCGTAACGATCGGTCCGGGCCAGTCCATAAACTTGTGCAATCCCCCCAACCGCGCAACACGCTCCGCCGTAGGGCGCAGCATAAGATGATAGGTGTTGCAGATGGCAAGTTCCGCCCCCGCAGCCCGAACATTGTCCGGCAACATGGCCTTAACCGTTGCAGCCGTCGCCGTCGCCATAAATGCGGGTGTTTCAAAAGTCCCATGCGCGGTTGTCACACGCCCGCGTCTGGCCGCCTTGTCGGTCCCAAAGATCTCAAAAGTAAACTTTGTCATACTCTTTCCAATAAACACGCATCGCCGAACGAATAGAAACGATACTTTTTCTCAATAGCATGGGCATAAGCCCGCCGCATAGTCTCCAGCCCCATCAACGCCGACACGAGCATAAAAAGCGTCGACTCCGGCAAATGAAAATTGGTGAGCAGGGCATCCACAACCCTGAACGTGTACCCCGGCGTAATGAAAATAGCTGTCTCTTCCGAAAACGCCCGGACAATGCCATTTTCCTCCGCAGCGCTTTCAAGCGCCCGCAAACTGGTCGTTCCCACGCACACAATCCGCCGCCCCTCGCGCTTCGCCCGATTGATTTTCGCCGCGCATTCCGGGCTAATCTCTGCCCACTCCGAATGCATCACGTGGTCTTTAATATTCTCGACCTTCACCGGCAAAAATGTTCCGGCCCCAACATGAAGCGTAATCTTCGCAGCCTCAATCCCCTTTGCTGCAAGCTTTTCAAAGAGTTCCGGTGTAAAATGCAGCCCCGCAGTAGGTGCAGCAACGGCCCCGTCGCGTGCAGCATAAACGGTTTGATACCGTGCAGCATCCGCCTTTGCTGCACCCTCTTCCCGTTTGATGTAAGGCGGCAACGGCGGTTCTCCATACTTCTGGAGCAACTCCAGTAGCGCCTCGTCCGAGACGTTAAACCGCACCAGAACCTCGCCACCCGGATGCTTCTCAACGATTTCTGCTGCAAGATTATCCGCAACATGAACCGTGTTCCCAATACGAAGCCTCTTCCCCGGCCTCGCAAAGCAAAGCCAAGCAGAAGGCCCGACCTTTTTGTGCAGCAAAAGCTCAATCTTCACCCCATCGCGCTTCCCATAAACGCGCGCCGGAATAACCCGCGTATCGTTAAGCACAAGCAAGTCTCCCGCCCTCAACAACTCCGGCAAATCATAAATGTGATGATCGGCAACCCCATCGGAGGTCACGCGCAAAAGCCGTGCCTGATCGCGCGGCTCGCAAGCCTGCTGAGCAATAAGGTCTTCTGGCAGATCAAAATCGAAATCCGCCGTCTTCAAATCGACATACATTGACATTGAACTACGGTCCACGCCGCCACACAGATCGTCATCCCCGCGAAGGCGGGGAGCCCATTTATTTTCTCGCCGAACGCCAACGGCACGGCTTTTTCAAATCGAGCATTTCAGTCCGCAAGCCGTAAGCTGGTCAATCAAAAGGATTTTAAGGCGATCCAAACCTTCGGCGCTGGCCGATTCCGCTCGTGCCACCAAAACGGCCTGCGTGTTCGATGCCCTCAGCAACCACCACCCATCGGTGGTCTGAACGCGAACGCCATCGGTATCGTTGACACTGGCATTGGCCTTCTGAAGCCGAGCCTTGACCTCGTCGACAATTGCGAATTTGCGGGCCTCATCCACAGGAAAGCGCAATTCCGGCGTATTGACCATCTGGGGCAAGCTGTCGCGCCAAGCATCGAGCGTCTTGCCCGAAGAACTGATAAGCGACACTAACCGCACTGCGGAGTAAATGGCATCGTCATACCCAAAATACTTGTCGCCAAAAAAGACGTGTCCGCTCATCTCCCCGGCCAGCGGCGATTTCGTTTCCGCCATCTTGGCCTTAATGAGCGAATGCCCCGTGCGGCTCATCAACGGCTTACCGCCAAGTTCCGCCACCTTGTCAAAAAGCACTTGCGAGGCCTTAACGTCCGCAATAATGGTAGCCCCCGGCATATTCTTAAGCACTTCATGCGCATAAATCGCCAAAAGCTGATCACCCGCGACAATGCGCGCCTGTCCGTCCACAGCCCCAATGCGATCGGCATCCCCGTCAAACGCAATACCCAGATCGGCCTTCTTTTCCCTAACAACCTTCTGCAAATCGACAAGGTTCTTAGCCTCCGTCGGATCGGGATGATGGTTCGGAAACGTCCCGTCGACATCGGCGAATAGCAAGGTGTGCGTTCCGGGAAGCTTCGCCGTCAGCCGCTTAACGACCTCAGCCGAAGCCCCGTTGCCAATATCCCAAACGACATTAAGCGGCTTTGTCCCCTGATAATCTTTAAGAATACGCGCAACATAGGCATCAATCACGTCGATCTCCGACGCCGCCCCATTGCCAGAAACGAAATCTTCCGCCGCAACCATATCGGCAAGCTTCATGATAGCCGCGCCATAAACAGGCCCACCCCCGGGCAAGTGCTTGGCCAACAACATCTTGAACCCGTTCTGATCAGCCGGATTGTGCGACCCGGTGACCATAATTCCGGCATCTGCCTTTCTCTCCACCGCCGAGAAATAAAGCATCGGCGTAGGCCCAAGCCCGATCCGCTCAATCACGGCCCCCGTCGAAACCAAGCCCTTGATAAGAGCCGCCTCAAGCATGGGCGAATGCGTCCTGCCGTCATATCCCACAACAATGCGCTTGCCGCCCGCACGAGCGACCATGGTTCCAAAAGCCTTACCTAAAACCAGCGCATCGACTTCGTTAAGCGTGGTGCCAACAACACCCCGAATATCGTACTCGCGAACGATGGTGGCATCGAAAGAATGGGACATGGTTCAACCTCAAGTGAAAAGACGCCTACTAATAAAGCGCCGCCAAAATTTTTGCAAAGCACAATGGTGACAAAAGGAGTCGGAATTGCGTTTTTTCGAAGGAAAAAGAACGCCTTCCAAAAAAAGCGGCCCCAAAAGGGGCCGCAAAAGAACGTGCCAGAGCCTTTTAAATCAACTACTTGGCAGCCCGCACCTGATAAAGGTGAATCCCCCTGATAAGGTCAAGCGCTCGCGCCAGCTGATAGTCAAACGGAGGCTCCTTCTTGGCATCCTTCCCATCCTTGCCCTTCTTCTCGGTTTCAGGCGGAGGAATGGTTTCGTCGTCTTCCGTGCTATCGGACTTATCTTCGGCCTTGTCGGAAGAGGTCTTGGCCCCTTTATCCTTGGCCGTTTCATTCTGCAACGCGCCCTTCAGGTCAGACTCATGCACGCCTGGACCCATGGCAATCTTTTCTAGCTTCGCCTGATGAACCACAATATCGGGCTCAATGCCGAGTGCCTGAATGGAGCGCCCCGAAGGCGTGTAGTACCGGGCCGTCGTTAGCCTCATCGCCCCACCGCCCGAAACCGGAATAATGGTTTGAACCGATCCCTTGCCGAAGCTCTTAACGCCCACAAGAATGGCCCTCTTGTGATCCTGCAAAGCGCCCGCAACGATTTCCGATGCCGAGGCCGAACCGCTGTTGATCAAAATGGCAATGGGCTTGCCTTTGGCCCTGTCGCCGCCCTTGGCGCGCATGACCTGATCGTCCTCTTTATGGCGGCTCCTTGTCGAGACAACCTCTTTGTCCGCCTCAAGGAAAGTCCCCGCCACCGAAACAGCCTCGTCAAGCAACCCGCCAGGATTGTTGCGCAAATCGATCACGTAGCCGATAAGCTTCGGCCCGATTTTCTTGTCGGCTTCCTCAAGTGCTTTGTTGAGCCCGACCTGCGTCTGCTCGTTAAAAGCCCCAATGCGAATATAGGCAACATCGCCCTTGGACTCCCACTTCACCGACTGAACCCGAATAACGGCGCGCGTCAGCGTCAAATCGAACGGCTGGCTCGAAAGCCCTCCGCGACGAATGGTCAAAATAATCTTGGTTCCCGGCGTCCCGCGCATACGATCGACAGCCTCGTTAAGCGTGTAGTCGGTCACCGGCTTGGCGTTAATGTGCGTAATCAAATCGTTTGGCTGAACGCCCGCTTTCGCCGCAGGAGTGTCGTCGATGGGCGAAACGACCTTCACAATGTTGTTTTCCATCGTGACTTCGATGCCAAGGCCCCCGAACTCGCCGTGAGTCTGGGTCTGCATATCCTGAAAGCTCTTCTTGTCGAGATAGCTCGAATGCGGATCAAGCGAAGAAAGCATCCCGTTCAGTGCGTTTTCGATAAGCTTGCCATCGGAAACCGGATCGACATAATCCGCGCGCACGCGCTCCAGCACGTCGGAGAACAGCGTAAGCTGCTTGAACGTATCCGCTGTGGTCTCGCCGGAGGACTTTGCATCGTCTTTCTGCTCGGCAGGAGTTGTCTTCGCCCAAATAGGAGAAGAAGCCAAAGCGGCAGAGACAGACAGAACGGCTACGAGCCGAAACAGGTTCTTAGGCATAGACAATCCCAGTTAGAAAACAAAGGACACAAATCAGTCTACGGATTGTGTCGCGGAAGCACAAGAAAAAGAAATTCAAAAGGACGCTCCGGGCCAGCCGTTTCCTAGTCCTTGATTGAGGCAAAACTATGGTTTCGGACTCGCTTGCCTTGCGAGGATACCTCCAAGAGATTATGATGCAATCTACCTTTAACAAAGCGGCGAAAAAGCAATGGAACACATCATCTTCTTCCTTCAGCACCATGCGCTCCAGTATGGGCTGCCGTTTATCGCCGTCATCAGTATCGTGGTTTTCGTCCACGAATACGGCCACTACCGGGTCGCAAGAGCGTGCGGAATCCGCATCGAGTCGTTCTCGCTGGGCTTTGGCCCCAAGCTTTTCGGCTGGACTGACAAGCACGGAACGCTTTGGCAAATAGCCCTTTTCCCCTTGGGCGGCTTCGTCAAAATGTTCGGCGACGCCGACGCCGCAAGCACCCCCGGTGCCGAAGTCAAAACCATGACGGAAGAGGAAAAGCGGATTTCGTTCTTCCATCAGCCGGTTAACAAGCGCATCGCGGTAGTAGGTGCCGGCCCTGTCACCAATTACCTCTTCGCAATTCTTGTCCTTGCCATCCTCTTTATGGTGCGCGGCCAACCTTTTTCGCCGCCGCTAGTCGAACAGCTAGTGCCCGGCAGCGTTGCCGAGCGCGCAGGCCTAGTCATAGGAGATAAGGTCGTCTCAATCGACGGCGAGACTGTCGAGCGTTTCGAAGACATTAAGCGCCTGATAAGCATGAACTCCGGCGTTCCGGTCCCGGTCGTTGTCGAACGTCAAGGCGCGACACAAACCATCACGCTGACCCCCGAAGTCGTTGTGCAAAAAGACAGATTTGGCGGCGAACATCAATTGGGCCGGATCGGCATCGTCGCCAAAAAGATGGACTATCAAAAGTGGCCTCCCCACAAGGCGGTCCAGCAAGCCGTCATCGAAAGCTGGAATATGTCCGTCGACACCCTTAAGGCCCTAGGGCAAGTCATCGTCGGCACCCGCAGTTCCGAAGAAATCGGAGGCCCCCTGCGCATAGCCCAAATGTCCGGCCAAGCCGCCCAAGACGGCATCTGGACGCTGATCTGGTTCACCGGCATCATCTCGATCAACCTAGGCCTGATCAACCTTTTCCCGGTCCCGCTCCTCGACGGCGGCCACCTCCTGTTTTTCTTCTTCGAAAAACTGCGCGGCAAACCCCTCAAGGAAAAGACCCAAGAAATCGGCCTCCGCCTAGGCATGACCTTCGTGATCGCCCTAATGGTCTTCGCCACCTGGAACGACATCGCCCAATTAGCGAAACTTTAAACGACCAACGAGCATAGCACACTGCTCTTGCCCGCCGCGCCCTTCAGAGTTCCCTCTCCGCCACAAAGTGGGGGAGAGGGCGGGGCCCAATCGCAAAGCGATTGGGAGGGCGAGGTGGCACCGCCGCCATCCCCCCAAATCAGTCAAAAAAGCCCCACTCCACATAAGTCATCCCGGCGAAAGCCGGGATCCAGCGCCGCGCGTCCGCGCGGCATAAAACTCGAACCCGCCCCTCTCGCAAAACCCAAATTAACCTCCCCGTCATCCTCGGCGCCGCGCAGCGGCGACCGGGGACCCAGTTTGTTTTTTTGCCTATTTTTCTTAAGCTTTCGCAGCAGTTTCGGATTAGCCGAAACCGTCCTTCCCAAAAGCTCCTTGTCTAAGGGTGGGATTCAATAAGCCGCCTATCGGACGCAAGGAACCGACACGGAATGTCTTTGCCTTCCTGCAAATAGAAAAAGAAAAAACAGCGTCCCTAGCAAGCACCAGCTAAACGAAAATTGGTCTCCAAACGCAAGTGACGATATCGCTCCAACTGATGAAACGACGAAGGGAATACCGAACATTAGCATCCAAATCCACCTTGGCCGCAAACCCTTTTTAAAGGCATTGGCGATCAGCACGCCTTTTTGAACGTGTGGATATCCAGCCACAGCAAACAAACCAACACCAATCAACACGAGGGGCATCAAAGCAAAAATGCCCATAAGGGAAATGCTAATAGAGTCACCCCATGGCGGATATAGGTCTCGCGATAAATCCAGAAAAAGGGACAGGGTGAACGTTCCATATAAGATTACGCTGGCCGCAATACCAGTAAGTACCACCATGAAGTATCTTGATGGAGTCCTCAAGTATAGCAAGTCGTGAGCGGTGCGAATTTTAAATATCCATCGCGCTATAATTAGCATTAGCGCAACTTGAAGGAGAAGGAACCCATAGTCCTCAAGAAGATATTTCGGCGTTAATTGTGAATCGCGAATAGCCCAATATTTTTGGGAAGCTGCATGCGGCGAAGGAAAGTCCTTATAGTTCATAGTCTGTGCTGCATGAACCAAAGAAGCGTCCTTGTACGGTGCAAGCATCGATGAAAAGGCTATAAGAAGAATGGCAACAGCAGATACTGCAATAATAAGCAGTTTGTTTTTGTCGGTAGTCATCGCCACTTTCTTTCACGAAAAGGTTAAATCTTTAGGTCCAGCTCCCTCAAAATCTCCCTCACCGCCTTCTTCGTCGCCGCCAAACTCCCACCCGTAGGCACCACAAAATCCGCCCTTTTACACTTCTCCGCATCCGGCATCTGCCGCGCGAGCAACGCTTCAAACTTCTCCTCGGTCATCTTCTTCCGCGCCAAAACCCGCTTCCGCTGCATCGCCGCCGGAGCCGAAACGCACAAAACCGCATCGCACTGCCTCTCACCCCCGGTCTCAAATAGCAGCGGAATCTCAAGCACAGCCGCCTTTTTCCCCGCAGCCTTCGCATCCTTCAAAAACTCCCGCCGCGATTTTTGAATCAGGGGATGCACAATCTTCTCAAGCCTCCGCAGCATTTTCGGCTCAGCCGAAACCGCCCTCCCCAAAAGCTCCCTATCCACGGCCCCGCGCTTGACCGTCCCCGGAAAAGCCTCCCCAACCGGCCCAACAGCAGCGCCGCCTTTCTTGAAAACCTCATGAACCGCATCATCGGCGCCCCAAATCGGAAGCCCCATTTCGCGCAGCATTTCCGCGACGGTGCTCTTCCCCATCCCGATGCTTCCCGTAAGGCCGATAATCTTCATGACTTCCTCCCCGCCAGCACAAACGTGCGCAATTCCTCGCTCACATACGGATCGACGCCAAAAAACGCCTTAAAAGCAGGCCTCGCCTGATGCAGCAACATCCCCAACCCATCAATGGCCCTGTTGCCCCGCTCCCGCGCCTGCCGCAAAAGCCCCGTCTCCAAAGGCGCATAAACAATGTCGGTCACTGTGGCTGATGTTGGAAGACTTTCCAGAGAGATGTCCAAAGGCGGCTGTCCTGTCATCCCCAGCGACGTCGTATTGACCAAAAGCTCCACCCCGTCCAGCCGGGGAGCCTTCTCCCAAGCCGAAACCGAAATCCTGCTTCGCTCCGTCGAAAGCTCATCCGCCAGCTTCTGCGCATGACCCAAGGTGCGATTTGCTATTTTGATTTCCTCAAACCCCATGTTCTGCAAAGCCACCAGCACCGCCCTGCAAGCCCCGCCTGCGCCAAGCACAAACGCGCGGCCCCCTTTCCGCTCAAATCCGTTGCACAAAAGATTTTGCTCAAACCCATAGGCATCGGTATTCCGTCCCAAAAGTCTCCCGCCCGCCTCCACCGTCACCAAATTGACGGCCCCCACGCGCTTCGCAATCCCATCGATCTCATCCACAATCCCGCAAGCCGCAACCTTATGCGGTATAGTGAGGTTCACCCCCGCAACGCCCTCGCTTTCCAATCGCCGTAACGCCGCCTCAAGCTCCTCCGGCCTCACCTCAAACGCCTCATAGCTTCCCGAAATGCCATACTGCTTCAGCCAAAACCCATGCAGCCTCGGCGACAAGGAATGCCCAATCGGAAACCCCATAACCCCGGCTTTCAAAACAGACGCAGTGCTCATCGATCCGCTCTCTTTCAAAAAAATACCGATCCGCCTTTTTCTTCTACACCAAAGCGAATTTGCGCACTATTCTCTAAATAGGTGATTCCTTAACGAAAACAGCATGGCCGAAATCGTTCTCCTCATCCCCGACGCCGCATTACGCGAAGCCGTGATCGAACAGATCAAAGCCGCAAAACTGGGCGTCCCCCGGATCGCCGACTCGGTGCAAGCTGTCGACCCAAAAACCGACAAATCCCCGCCAATCGTCATCCTCGACGATCAGGGCGAGAAAAACAGATCAATCATCGCCGCCCTGAACGAGCGTGAGGAAAAGCCGGTCCTCTTGATGCTCGGCACCACCGATGACATCGAAGGCCTTACCGAAAGTTTTCCCAAACCCTTCCGTCTCGGTCACCTCATCACTAAGCTCCGTTATTATCTCGAAACCACCCCGCTCCTGCGCAACCGCATCGTCAGTTTCGGCCCCTACCGCCTGGAATCAAACAAACGCCAAATCACGCGCGATCAAGCCCCCGAGCCGATCCGCCTGACCGAAAAAGAAACCGCCTTGCTCGTATTCCTTGCCCAAAATCAAGAAGCGGTGACGCGCAAAGAAATCCTCGAATACGTCTGGGGCTACGACGAACGCATCGACACCCACACCCTCGAAACCCACATCTACCAGCTTCGCCGAAAACTGGACAAAGAGGGCGAAAGCTGGATCATCAGCGAGTCAGGCACCTACCGGTTGGCGGAAATGCACCAATGAGAAACGTTTTAGTATTGCTAAGTCTGCTTGTGTTAGCTGCGTGCGGTTCAAAAGAACCGTCTTCCCGCTCTTACCACGACACGATTGCAGGTCGCGGAATGTCCAAAACGCACCCCGACCGCGACCCCGTCCGCCGCATTATCCTTGTCCACCCCTATAGCAAAGAGTCGGTCAACGTCGTCTATTTCCACGATGGTTCTTACGACCGCACCGCGATGAAAAAGATCGAAAAGCTCATGCGCGACCGCCACGACAACGTCGCCGGAGCCATAGACCCCGAGTTGGTCGATTACCTCGTTGATATCCGCAAAAGGCTGGGATTGCCGGACTCCGTACCTTTTCAAATTCTGTCTGGCTACCGCTCGCGCCGAACAAATGCAAAGTTGGCGCTCACCAACGGCAATGTCGCCAAAGAAAGCCTCCACTTGCACGGCTGGGCGGTCGATTTCCGGATCGATGGCGTCAATGGCCGCGCGATTTGCGAAATTGCCAAAACAATGCAGCGCGGTGGTGTGGCATACTATCCGGGAGACAACCACCTCCATGTCGATTTGGGTAACATACGCACATGGCGCGATAGGAGATCATAATGCCTAAAATCCCGCAAGAAACTCTTGAAACGCTGATGCGACTCTCGCTCAAAGCCGGAGCCGACGCCGCCGACGCAATTCTGATCGACGCAGCAAGCCTTTCCGTATCGATGCGCTTGGGCAAACTCGAAAACCTTGAGCGCGCTGAATCCGGCGACTTGGGCCTTCGCGTCTTCGTCGGCAAAAAACAGGCCATCGTCTCCTCGACCGAGCGCTCGGAAAAAACGTTGCAAGAGCTTGCCGAACGCGCCGTAGCAATGGCGCGCCTCGCCCCCGAAGACCTCTACTGCGGCATAGCCTCCCCCGATGAAATCGCCAAAACCTATCCCAAGCTAGAAAAAGCCGACACGGTAGAGTTTTCCGCCGAAGAACTAATCGCCCGCGTAAAGGAAATCGAACAAGCCGCGCTTGCCGTTCCCGGAGTCACAAATTCCGCCGGAGCCGAAGCAGGCTGGGGCTCGACGCTAATCACGCTAGCCGCCACAAATGGCTTCGTCGGTTCGGACCGTCGCACCGGCTACAGCCTAAGCGCCTCGGTCTTGGCAGGGCAGGGCACCGAAATGCAGCGCGATTACGAAGCTGTTTCCCGCGTTTTTGCCTCCGACCTCCCCTCTCCTGAATCGGTAGGCCGCAAAGCGGGTGACCGCGCCGTCAAACGCCTCAATCCGCGCAAAATGCCCAGCGCCCGCGTTCCTGTGTTTTACGATCCCCGCATCTCCGGCGGTCTTTTAGGCTCCCTCATCGGAGCCATCTCAGGCGCGTCCGTCGCCCGTGGCACCAGCTTCCTCAAGGACAAGCTGGGTGAAAAGATTTTTTCCGAAGCCATCACAATCATCGACGACCCCCACCGCGCCCGAGGACTCCGCTCCCGTTCGTTCGATGCCGAAGGCCTCTTGCCCGAGCGCCGCAAGCTGATCGACTCCGGGGTTTTGACGACATGGCTCCTCGACCTCCGCTCCGCCCGACAGCTCAATATGCGCAGCACCGGCCACGCCGCCCGCTCAACAGGAGGCCCGCCGTCTCCGTCCCCCACCAACGTCTACATGGAGCCGGGAAAGCTCTCCCCATCTGGCCTTATGCGTGATGTTGCGCAGGGCCTTTATGTAACCGAAACGATGGGCATGGGCGTCAATGGCGTCACCGGCGATTACAGCCAAGCAGCAGCAGGCTTCTGGATCGAAAACGGCCAATGGGCTTTCCCGGTAAGTGAAATGACCATCGCCGGAAACCTGAAGGATATGTTCCTGAACCTCACCGCCGCAAACGATCTCGAATTCCAATACGGCATCGACGCGCCAACCGTGCGCATCGAAGGCATGACGGTCGCGGGGACATAAATGGTTCTGAAGGTCGCCGTTCTCGTCGATTTGCCGCGCGAAAAAGGGGCAGGGGGCCACGTCAAGTACTGGGAACGCATAGCAGAAGCCTGCGCCTCCGATAATCTCCCCGTCGATCTCACAATCTACTTCTCCGGCAATCGCCCAGAGGTAGCCCTATCCTCTAACGTTCGTTTCCGTTCCCTTCCTCCAATTTTCAGCACGGCAAACCTCAAATTCCTTCCCTACGTCCCCGCCCACACCGACCTCGCCTCACATCACCCCGGACTCGCACAGGAACTCGGCGGCTACAACGTCATCCACACCACCGACGCCTACTTCGCCTTCGCCCGCACGGCAGAACGCATTGCAAAAAAGCAAAACATTCCGCTCGTCACATCCCTCCACACCGACACCCCCGCCTATGCTGAACTCTTCACCCGCCACACACTCCAAAAAATTTTCGGCGTCGCCTTCGGTAACGGACTCGATAAAACATTCAGGCTGTCCACCCGCCAGCGCCAAAGCAAACAAAAACGGCTGGAAACACATCTCAGTGCTTGCTCCGCCGCTTTCATCCTCCGCCCCGAAGACAAACACCTCGCCCAAACCATCCTCGCTCCCGAAAAAATCCACCCCATGCGCCTCGGCGTAAACAAAAACCTTTTCAAGCCAGACCCCGCCGCCCGATCTTCCATCGAGTCCGAATACGCAATCCCTCCCGAGAAATTTCTCGCCCTGTTTGTGGGCCGTGTTGATGAAGGCAAAAACGCCCACCTCCTGTCGCAAGCCTGCGCCGAAGCCTTAAATCAGTCCGTCAATCTGCACCTGATCGTCGCAGGCCAAGGCCCTCTCACAGCTCGAATCAAACACCAGCTTGGCCCCAACGTCACGCTCACCGGCTTCGTGAATGCGGAAAAACTGGCGAAGCTCTACGCCGCCGCCGATTGCCTGTGCATGGCCTCCGATATCGAAATTGGTGGCCTTGTGGGCGTAGAAGCTTTAGCCTCCGGTTGCCCCGTGCTCGTGTCAAAACAAAGTGGCATAGCATCCCTCTACGGCAATCCCCCCGCCCTGAAGGAAGTCGATAGCACCGCAAAGGCCTGGTCCGCTGCGCTCGGTTTCCTTTCAAAACATCTCGCGCTCCAAACCCAAATGCGCGAAGCTGCAAGTATCTTCCGCGAAAAAAATCTTGCCACATGGTCTGAACTGGTTAAGGAAGACTTCCTCCCGGTCTGGCAATCCGTAAATAAGGAGAACCCCTAGTGTTCGGCAAACGCATCCTCATCCTCGCCGCCCACCCCGATGACGAAGTTGTCGCCTGCGCCGCCTGCATAGGCCGCGCGCGCAACAAAGGGGCAAGCGTCTCCGTTTTGTATCTCACCGACGGCTGCATCGCCGAAGAAACCCTCTGGTCCTGGCAGCGCAAACATCACGCCCAAATGGTCGAAACGCGTAGAAACGAAGCGGATGAAGCCGCAACTGCGCTGGGAATTCTCCCGGTCGGCTGGGGCGAAAGGCCCGCCCGCGCCTTATGGCCCAATCTCCCCGCGATTTTTGAGGAAGTGCAAACAGCCATCGGTCAATTTCACCCCGATCAAATTTGGGTCCCCGCCTACGAAGGCGGCAACCCCGACCACGATGCCCTTAATGCCCTCGGCACTAAGCTCAAGCCGCGCGTAAGCGTCCTCGAATTTTCCGAATATAATTTCTTTGGCGGAAAACCGAACTCGCAGACCTTTGTAGCGTCCGATGAAACCACGCGCATCATCTCGCTTACGCCCTCGGAACGCGCCTTCAAAAAATCCCTATTAAAAATTTACGCCTCCGAGAAAAAAAATCTCTCCTCTCTCCGCATAGAGCAAGAATCCTACCGTCCGCTCGGTTCCTACGACTATTCCCACCCGCCGCATCAAGGCACGCTCTGGTACGCCCGTTTTCAGTGGGTTCCCTTCCGCCACCCGCGCGTCGACTTCACGCGGCCCGAAGAAGTATCAAAATCTATTGTTTCGTTTCTGGCCTAGCCTCGCCAAATGCGCTAAAATTGGGCAATGACAATCGTCCCGCCCGGTCTAGCTCCAACCCTGCAATTTTACTTGTCGGGCCCAATGCCATGCCCGTATTTGCCGGACCAAACCGAGCGCAAACTGTTCACGCGCATCAATGTCGAGTGTTGTGACTCCAATGCCGAGATCAACGCCATTCTTTGCCGCGCCGGTTTCCGTCGAAGCCAGAACATCATCTACCGTCCCGCCTGCAACGCCTGTGAAGCGTGCGTTCCTGTACGGATTCCCGTCATCACCTTTGTAATGAGCCGTTCGCTGCGTCGCATAGCCGCGCACAACAAAGACCTCGCCCTTTCCTGCGAACCTGTCGAAGCGACGCCGGAGCTCTACGACCTGTTCCGCCGCTACCAGCAAGCGCGCCACGCCGGAAGCGACATGGCGAGCATGGACGAAACCGACTTCGCCGCGATGCTGAAAGACGGCGAGGCGGACACCAGCCTCTATTGTCTGCGCGACGGCGAGAACAACCTCAAAGGCTGCATGATCGCCGACCACATGGACGATGGCCTCTCTGCGGTCTACAGCTTCTTCACCCCCACCGAGCCGCGCCGAAGTCTGGGGTCGGCCCTCATTTTATCGCTCATCGACCTCGCCCGCCAAAACCACAAGCCTTTCGTGTACTTAGGCTACTGGATCGCAAGCTCGCGCAAAATGGCTTACAAAACCCGCTTTAAGCCGCTACAATCCTTGGGCCGCAACGGATGGAATTGGCTCGAATAACTTTGATCGTCCTGCCCGCAAAGGCGGACATCCCAGTTGGTTTTTCTTCCCGAGGACCCCATGACCCAAATATTTTCTCAAGCCATCTGGACTATCGTTTTTGGCCTCGCCCTCCTTTTTGTCGGAGGCCTGACCTTCTGGTCCTACGGAACCTCCATCCCCAATCTCGCAGAGGAAGCCCAACCCCAACAACAAACCCAACGAATGGCATTCATCTACGGCACCCTAGCCTCAATCGCCGGAATATTCCTCCTGACAACTTCCATCTTGTTAGCGATCTAAACCAATCGTCTGGCGAAGCGCCAAGCCGGTCATCCTCTGACAAACGCCCCGCGTCAACCTTCGTCACCCCGGCGAAAGCCGGGGTCCAGCGCCGCGCGTCCGCGCGGCATAAGACTCAAATCCGCTCCGTCAGAAGAAAGACCGCCATCAAACCGGGAGCCCGCTAAAGCGGACCCCCGATCCCGTCCACGCATCAAAGCTTAAGCTGTGGAAGATGATGAAGCGCTTCAGTAAGGCAAGCCATGCTCGTATGCATAAGCTTATGCGTAACCGGATGGCTCACAACGTCTGCCGCATGATGGCCAACTTGCGCGACAATATCCCTAGCCGCATCGCTAAAGTTTTCAAGACCGTTCAACTCCCTATAGCGATGAGCCCTGTTAACAATATCACCCACTTTCTTCGGGTGATTCCCAACGTGGTGCGCGCCCTTTTTGACAACATGCCCGACGCCCTTTGCGACGGGAATTAAAGTCGAAACCAAATCCATAATTTACTCCGAGAAAGTTTGCTGATTGTCCGAAGCGGACCGGAGCGATCTAAAGGTCGGCCCCCCAATCGACAAGGGCGTATTTACTTTCACGCAGGGTCAAGAACAAAAAATTTTATTTAGAAAGAAACTAAAGTAAGAAATCAAAGTTTCCACACGCTGTGGTTTTTTCCATGAACGGACCTGAGTGAATATGCGCGAATGAGCGGTCTTACGTCCGCCGCCAGTCGATAAAAAAAGGCTGCCGTCCCGCTGCAACCGCTTTTTCCTGATATCTCGTAGTCACCCAATCTGGCGGCGGTTCCGCAGAGTCATGCACACAAACAAAATCGCTTCGTGCCGCCACGCAGTCGCGTGTCCACTCAATCAGTGTCGGATGGTCGGAAGCAAATCTCAAAAGTCCTCCGGGCCTGATCGCGCGCCAAAACCTGTCCAAATTCTCCGGCCCGATAAACCGCCGCTCGATATGCCTCTTCTTCGGCCACGGATCGGGAAAGAGCACAAAGCACCCTTCGAGAGAGGCATCCTCAACCGCATCAAGAACCCGCCGAGCATCGTCGTCATAAATCCGTATGTTTTGAATTTCCTCGCGCTCGATATGATCGAGCAAACTCGCAACCCCATTCAAAAACGGTTCGCACCCGATGAACAGCGCCTCAGGCTTCAACGTCGCCTGCGCCGCCAAATGCTCCCCGCCCCCAAACCCGATTTCCATCCATACCGGAGCCTGCCCGCTCTCCTTGAAAAAAGTCCCAGGCAATACGCGCCCCGCATCCGGAAGACTAACCCGCAGTATCGGCAGCAACTCCTGCACCAAAAAGCTTTTGCGCGTGCGTAAAGGCCTCCCCTTGCGGCGGCCAAAAAGACGTTGGGTTGAATGTTCGGTCGTATTCATGCCGTTCTTATAGCGACTTTCACTCCAAAAAAAAGCCCCGCCGAACAGGCGGGGCTTCTTCTTACCTTAACGGCGCTTATTATGAAGCAAGCACCGCCAGCAACAAGATCGCCACGATATTGATGATCTTGATCATCGGATTCACCGCAGGCCCCGCCGTATCCTTGTAGGGATCGCCGACGGTGTCGCCGGTGACGGCGGCCTTGTGCGCATCGGAACCCTTGCCGCCGAAGTTCCCGGCTTCGATGTACTTCTTGGCATTGTCCCAAGCGCCGCCGCCCGAAGTCATCGAGATGGCGACAAACAAGCCGGTAACGATGGTGCCGAGAAGCATGGCGCCCAGCGAGGTAAAGGCCTCAGCCTGGCCCGCAACGGCGAGCACCGCATAATACAGCACGACAGGAGCGGCAACCGGAAGCAGCGACGGAATGATCATCTCCCGAATCGCGGCCTTGGTCAGCATATCGACGGCGGTGCCATATTCCGGTTTCGCCTTGCCTTCCATAATGCCCTTGATCTCCTTGAACTGCCGGCGCACTTCCTGCACGACCGAACCCGCCGCGCGGCCCACGGCCGTCATGGCAAGAGCGCCGAACAGGTAAGGCAGCAAGCCGCCGATGAACAAGCCCACAACGACATACGGATTCTGCAAATCAAACCTCACGTCGAGCGACGGGAAATAGTGATTGAGATCCTGAATGTAGGCGGCAAAGAGCACCAACGCAGCCAATCCAGCCGAAGCGATGGCATAGCCCTTGGTCACGGCCTTGGTGGTGTTGCCCACGGCGTCCAGAGCGTCGGTGGTCACGCGGATTTCCTTGGGCATTTCGGACATTTCCGCAATGCCGCCCGCGTTGTCGGTCACCGGGCCGTAGGCGTCGATGGCGATCACGATACCGGCCAAAGCCAACATGGTGGTGGCAGCCAAAGCGATGCCAAAAAGACCCGCCGACATATAAGCAACCACAATGCCGACGCAAATCACGACAACCGGCAGCGCGGTAGATTCGAGCGAGATCGCAAGGCCCTGAATGACGTTCGTGCCATGGCCGTTCACCGAAGCCGCCGCGATGCTCTTAACCGGGCGATACGCAGTGGAGGTGTAGTATTCGGTGATCCAAACCATCAAAGCCGTAACGCCAAGACCCGCCATCGAGCAGTAGATCAAGCCCATGTCGGAAACGACGATGCCGTTGACGGTTTCGACTCCGTCCGGTACCAGCGTTTTGATGAGGAGAACGATTGCTGCAGCCGAAAGAACGCCGCTGGCAATCAACCCCTTGTAAAGAGCGCCCATAATGTTGCCCTTCGCGCCGAGGCGAACGAAAAACGTCCCGAGCACGGAGGCGATGATGCAAACAGCGCCGATGAGCAGAGGCAGAAGCATCATGGTGGAGCGCGTTTCTCCGCCGAAGAAGGTGGAGGCCAAAAGCATCGTCGCAACGATGGTCACGGCATAGGTCTCGAACAAATCGGCAGCCATGCCTGCGCAGTCGCCCACGTTGTCGCCCACGTTGTCGGCGATAACGGCGGGGTTGCGCGGATCGTCTTCCGGAATCCCGGCCTCAACCTTGCCGACAAGGTCCGCACCCACATCGGCGCCCTTCGTAAAGATGCCGCCGCCAAGGCGCGCAAAGATCGAAATCAGCGAAGCGCCAAAGCTCAAAGCAACAAGGGCCTCGATGATTGAACGCAACGAAGCGTCGTCCATCCCGCCCTTCCATTGCAGCAAAGCATAGTAGTAGCCGCTCACGCCGAGCAGCCCGAGTCCGACAACCAACATACCGGTAACAGCGCCTGACTTGAACGAAACGCTCAAAGCCTTTTTGAGGCCTTCGCTCGCAGCGGCCGCCGTGCGCACGTTGGCGCGAACAGAGACGTTCATGCCGATGTACCCGGCAAAGCCCGAGAGCACCGCGCCGATCACAAAACCGATGGCGACGTGCAGGCCGAGAAAAACGCCCAAAATGGCGCAAATGATGACTCCGACAACCGCGACGGTCAGATACTGCCGGTTAAGATAAGCCTGAGCGCCCTCCTGAATGGCAGAAGCGATCTCCTGCATCCGGGCATTCCCGGCAGGGGCTTTCAAAACGTAACGCGCAGTTAATAAACCGTAAAGCAGGGCCAATACCCCGCAGCCAAAGATAAGCGAAAACGCGCTACACGTATCCATTGTAGTCCTCGTGGTTGAGTTGAAAGAAACGGGGCCGCTTGCTGCGGCGCAAAGTCGCGGGCAGGATGCCCGAACGCGAGAAAGAACGCAAGAGTCCCATTTTGCGGAACATTTGAACGGCGACCCGCTTTTTAGTTGATGATTGTCAAAAACAAATGCACGCAAAAAGAGCCGATAGAGGCGGGTCGCTCCAAGGCCGTTTCGTGTGCGAAACTATTAGTAAAAAATCTCTAACCATTTGGAAAACACGGGGCAGGCGGGTTGCTTTTTAACCTAAACTCAATACTAATAAGCATAATTGATCTTTATCTACTTGTGAGTTCCCGGAAAATTGGGGGATGCCGTGCAAAATGCATACTACGAAACCGTTCTGTTGATAGAACGCGTCCACCGTCATTTTCTCGAAGTCATCAAGACCGACCTCGACCGCGCGGGGATTCAGGACATCAACAACGTCCAAGCGCTCATCCTCTATAACATCGGCGTGGATGACCTGACGGTAGGCGAGCTAACGGCGCGTGGGTACTACTTGGGATCGAACGTTTCCTACAACGTCAAAAAGATGGTCGAGAACCAATATCTGGTGCAAGAGCGTTCCCCGCACGACCGCCGCTCGGTCCGCGTCAAACTGTCGCCCAAAGGCCTAGAACTCCACAGAAATCTAAGCGAAAGCCTCGAACGTCAAGCCGCCTCGTTGCCGAACGCAAAAATTTTGCCCGAGGAACTCGCATCGACCTGCGAGATCCTGCGCAAACTCGAACGCTTCTGGACCGGAATGATCAACTATGCCGGAGGTTAAAACGGCACGAACAAAGAAGTGCCATATCGACCTTGCCTATCCTATGTCTTGTATAAAGGCGTCAGCCGCCGCGCACGCGCGCGGAATAAGAGTCACTAACATATTCAAACCAGCTCCATCTCTGCCTGCTCGTTAAATGACCATTCTTCTAGATCATAAGCCCCGCGCTTCGGAAACCCCCGAATCCCGAATCCTGAATCCCGAATCCCTCTCCATTGCCCAAATCACGCTCTCGAACTTCCGAAATTACGAAAGCACCCGCCTGCACGTCCGCGCCGCTCCCGTCGTCCTCACAGGCGCAAACGGCACCGGCAAAACCAATTTGCTCGAAGCCATCAGCCTGTTGGTACCGGGCAGAGGCCTAAGGCGCGCCCCCTTGGCCGATCTCCAGAACCGCGCAATCGCATCCCCGTGGGCAGTTTCCATCGACCTGCACACCGACACCGGTCCCTTGCGTATCGGCACGGGCAAGGACAACGCCGTAAACGACTCCGAAGGCGAACGCCGCCTGGTCCACATCGACGGCAAGCCGACCCGGAGCCAAACAATGCTAGCCGAGCATATCGCAATGGCATGGATCACGCCCGACATGGACCGCCTGCTCTCCGAAGGCGCGTCATCGCGCCGTAAGTTCTTGGACAGACTCGCCTTTAGCTTCGACCCCTCCCACGGTGGCCGGGTCTTGGCTTATGAAAAAGCCATGCGCGAACGCCTCCGTTTGCTGCGCGAAGGCACGCGCGATGCTGCATGGTTGTCCGCGTTAGAAAATGAGATGGCGCAGTCCGCAGTCGCGATTGCTGCAACCCGCAAACACCTCGTTCGCCGTCTGCGTTATGCCATTAAGGAAGGGGGCGACGCATTCCCCCGCGCACAAATCGAAGCGCGAGGTGCAGCAGAAGATATGCTGGAAACCATGCCCGCCCTCCCGGTGGAAGACGCCTTGCGCGCTGCTTTTGCGCAATCGCGCGATCAAGACGCGCAGCATGGCACCTGTGCCACCGGAGCCCACCGCAGCGACCTTCAAGTTGTTCACACCGCAAAAAATTGTCCCGCCGACCTCTGCTCCACCGGCGAACAGAAGGCGTTGATGATCGCCCTCATGCTGGCCTACGTCCGCCTGCTATCCGACCAGCGCCGCATGACCCCTCTCTTTTTGCTGGACGACATCGCCGCCCACCTGGATGACCTCCGCCGCGAAGCCCTGTTCGAAGAAGTCCTATCCTTGGGAACCCAAGCATGGTTCACCGGCACCAACCCCGAAACCTTCGCCCCGCTCTCCGGCCACGCCCAAATGTGCGAAGTCGGAAGCGCATCGATTCGAGTTTGAAACGGCTAAATATTCTCTTATTCGAAGTCGAGCTTGAGTTTGGTCGAAATCTGCGACTCCGGTCTGTCAGCTATCTTCCTTCCCGTGATCTGGGCGGCTGCTTCCTTGATAACTCTTTGCGTACGCGCATGGCTATCCGAGACAGACGTCAACCCGCTCAGAATGCATAAGCCCCCTGCAATCGCCGTCCACTTTGGGTTGCCAATGCCTGCGACGAGATCATGAAGGTGATAAAGGGCATAGCCGCCGCTCGCCGCGCTCACAACTTTGTACCAATCAATGGAAATTCCGGCATCTAAGGAAATACTTTTCTCAGTATTGCTCGGGTTCATATTTTTTTTAGTCATAGGGCGCTCATAAATTGTTGAGGAAATCGACAATGCTTACTTCAAATCACGGATTGGAATTCAAGTCAACGTTATGCCATTGGCAACGCCATCTTAACGTTTTGGTGCCGGGAGATTTTAATAACGACATACCGGGAAGCCGAGCAAGCTTGCAGCTAAGCCACCGGCAACACCAGCTTCAACGCCTCCGCCACGGCCTGCATCCTCACCTGCTCCCGGCCCCCCGAGAACTGGCACTTGTAATGCATCAGCGCTCCCTGCCGTGTCGCAACTCCAAAAAACACCAATCCCACCGGCTTCTTCTCGCTACCGCCTCCCGGTCCCGCAACCCCTGTCACCGAGACCGCAACATCTGCATGAGAAAAAGCCAAAGCTCCCTGCGCCATCTCTTCTGCGACCTGTTTGCTCACCGCGCCATATTGATTGAGAAGCTCCGGCATCAGGCCAAGAACCTCGACCTTCGCATCGTTGCTATAAGTTACAAACCCGCGCTCAAGAACTTCCGAAGCGCCGGGAACATCGGTCAACGCACCTGACACAAGTCCGCCGGTACACGACTCCGCAACCACCAGCCTGAGATGGTCTTTGGTCAAAGCCGAAATTACTTGCTCGGCAAGCGAGCGTATCTCTTGGGAAAACATGGGAGTCTCAAGCGTTATGTTTCAACATCCATGCCGCGATTTTCGGCCAGTTATCCGAAAGCGCATGGGTTCCCATAAACAACCCGATATGCCCGCCGGGTGCAAGCTCTTTAGCAACTTTATGGGGAGGTGTGCCCAAAAAATCCGCCGCCGCAAAAACCTGCTCTTTCGGAGTAATATCGTCGCTCGCCCCGGCCAAAAGATAGGTGGGGCAGGTAATAGCCTGCGGCTTGACGCTTTTTCCAAGCGCCACAAACTCGCCCTTGGCAAACTTGTTTTCCTTAAACAGCTCCTTGATCACCTGCAAATACCAGCGTCCGGGCAGATCAACCGTATTCTCGTACCACCGTTCAAACGTCTCGGTCCTCTCCAGATACTTCGGATCGTCAATATGCGCATAAAGAGAAAGATACTTGTTCATCAAATGCTCTTCGGGATGCATCCCCTTAAATCCCTCAAGCATAAACTGCCCCTTCATCACGCCGCCGCCCGCAACCACAAGGCTTTCATAAAAACTCATCGGCAACTCATTGGCCAGTTGCCTGATGGTCCCGTTCCCTGCTTGCGTATCCAAAGGCGCTCCCGCACAAACCAGCGTCGCAACATTGGCGGGGAAACGCGCCGCATAAAGAGCCGCCATCCACCCGCCTTGGCACAGCCCAATCAAATTGACCCGGTGCCCCAAATCGGCCACCGCAACGTGAAGCTCCTCAAGATAATCGTCAATAATGTAATCCTTGAAATCCTGAGTCGCGCTCAGCCATTCAATGCAAAACAGCCGAGAAACCCCGTTGTCGAGAAGCGTGCCGATCAAACTCTGATTTTTGCTATAGTCGGCAATCGTCGACATATGCCCCGCATAAGGAGGCAAAATGAGGGTAGGGATGTCCTCCCCCTGAGTTCGCGAAAAGTCGCGGAGCCTAAAGGTCGTGAGCTCATAAACAACGGAATTGCGGCTGGCCCACTCCGGCGGATGATGCACAACATCGTTCCTGAGAACCTCCTCAAGGAACTTCGCACTCTTCTCTGAAGCCTCAAGCGCCTCCTTCCCCATACAAATGGCCAACCCGACTGGCCAAAAGAAAGGACTCTCAACACCGGCAAACGGATTTTTAGGGCAAATCATGATGATAACGACAGGCAGGGAAAATCGTTAACCTTTTCTTTACCATAAAACCCCGCCAATCCAAAGCGCCTTGTAACAGCCTTCGACGCACAAAGGCGGATTTGAGGAAACCTTCATCAACAAAAGCAATCGTCATCCCCGCGCAGGCGGGGATCCCATTTCTTTATTTTCTTGAAAAGATTTTTCAGCAGGGTCCTAAAGAATTACCTCGCCGCCGCCCGCCTCAACCTGTCATTAATAGCCAACCCCAACCCGGTTGACGGAATTGGCGCCACGGCGATCCCCGAATAACAAGGCTTGTCCAACTCCCGCATCATCGAAAACAAATTAGCCGCTGCCTCACCCAAATCTCCCGAAGGACTAAGGTTCAACCGAGCAGCCCCTCCTTCGATACCCTCCTTGCCGAAAGCCAGATAAGCCTCATTCTCCGCTATCGCTTCCGCATTCAACCGCACCGGCAAATGCGGCGCATAATGGCTCGAAAGCATCCCCGGCGACATCGGCGCATCGGACGAAGCCGTATAAACGCCCACCCCGACCCCCAGAACCGCCTCAATCTGCTCTCTCGTAATCCCTCCCGGCCTCAAAATCACCGGCGTCCCCGATGTTACGTCAATCACGGTCGACTCCACCCCGACCAGGCACCGTCCGCCATCCAAAATCAAATCGACGTTATCGCCCAACGAGTCCGCAACGTGCCCCGCCGTCGTCGGACTAAGTTTCCCCGAAGCATTCGCGCTAGGTGCCGCAATCGGCCTTCCCACCGCCCGCAAAAGCCTCTGCGCATCCGCGTTTGAAGGAACCCGAACAGCCAACGTCTCTAGCCCCGCACTCGCCAGCAGTGAAACAGGGGACCCTTTTTTGCGCGGAAGCACCAGCGTCATCGGCCCCGGCCAAAACGCCTTGGCAAGAACGCGCGCCGTCTCGTTCCACTCGACCAAAGGCTCAAGCGCCTCCACATCGGCCACATGAGCAATAAGAGGATTAAACGTAGGCCGTCCCTTGGCCGCATAAATAGCCGCCACGGCCCGCCCATTCGTGGCATCGCCGCCCAGCCCATAAACGGTTTCGGTGGGAAACGCGACAAGCTTCCCCTCGCCAAGCAAAGACGCGGCAAGCTCGATAGACCGATCATCAACAGGCAAAACCAAAGACATTATAACTTGAAAACCGCCTTCTTTATCTCATCCGCATGGCCCGGAATGCTCACGTTACGCCATATTGTGCGAATAATCCCCTTGTCGTCGACTAAAAAAGTCGACCGTTCAATACCCCAAGAAGGCTCTCCGTTGGGGCTTTTTTCCTTCAAAACGCCAAATTTTTTCGATACTTCCCCGTCGGCATCCGAGGCGAGAGGGAAGGTTAATTTATATTTTTTTGAAAATCCCTCGTGAGTTTCAAGGGAATCCGCTGAAACGCCAACAACATTAACGCCAAGTTTCCCGAAATCGGGCATAGTATCGCGAAACGAGCAGGCCTCCGCAGTGCAGCCGGGAGTGTTGTCTTTGGGGTAAAAATAAAGGACGTAGGGTTTTCCCTTGAGGCTTTCGTTACTGACCTCCCCGACCTTGGTCGCAGGAAGGAAAAAAGAAGGGACTTCCTGCCCGATGTCGACTTCGCCGTTCTTGTTTGGGATTGTTGGCATAAGCGACTCCTCTGTGTTAGGGTCGGTATAATCCCGCCGTAAAAACAAGAGTCCTGATCCCGATGGAGCCGGGGTTTTACCACAAAACCGCAGTCCAAACCCTTTGGGGAGGGCTATTGTACCATTTTTGGCTATAAAGGCCCGATACCATATGTTGCGTTTTCTGCGATACCTATTGGAAGTTCTCGCTGCGCTCGTTGGCGTCGGGATAATTTGCACGGTTCTGCTCGCCCACAGGCTCAGTTCGTCCCCGATCACGCCGAATTTTCTTTCGCCCTACATAGAAGCCGGTATCGAAAGCGCGTTTCCCGAAAGCGACGCGCAGATCGAGCTAAGCCAGCTTGGATGGAATTCCAATGAACGCGCCTTCACAATCAACGTCCGGAACGTGAAGATATTGAACGCCGCTGGTGCCGAAATCGCCCTCATCCCGACAATGGATGCCAAGGTGAGCCTCCTCGGCCTTGCGCTAGGCCAGTTGATGCCCAAACAGCTCGACATCGACCATCCCCAGTTCAAGCTCGAACGCTCCAAAAACGGCGTCCTCTCCTTCGGAAGCATGACGGTCGGCGGCGGCGAAGCCAAAGGCGACTCCAATGCCGCCGATACCATAGGCAACGTAGCTGAAGACCTTTCCAACGCCGCCTTTCTGCATAAGCTTGCCATACACAGGGCCGTGATCGACATCCACGATGAGGGCGCGCAAAAAACATGGTCTGTGTCGGTCCCCGAAGTCTCGATCAGGCGCAACGGCTTCCGCGACTTCGACCGCACCCTTAAATATGGCGCTCTCGATGGCCGCATCAAAATCGACGTCCCCCAACCCTCCGCCGACGCCTCTCTCGACGTGCACTATATTTACGACCCCGCTCTCCGCCGCCACGCGCTGACAACCGAATTCAGCAACGTAAAGCCCGCAGGTATCGCTGGCGGCAGCTTGGGCGCTCTGGGCCTCGACGTCGCCTCCGCCATCGACCTTCCTCTAAACGGTAAAGTAGACCTGACGCTTGACCAAGCCTTAACCGTTTCGCGCATAACGGCTCAAATACACGGCACCGAAGGCCGCTTGATCTACAAAAATTTCTGGGACAAGCCCCGCGCCGTCAAATCCCTTCAACTCAACGCCAAGTACGACCGCATGATGCGGAAGCTTTCGGTGACAGACATGCATATCGACTTCAACGGCCCGACCCTCGATGTGAAAATCGACGGCAAGCCCTCCGCCAAAAAGGACATCGACTTCACCGCCGAAGTCCAAGTCGAAAAACTGCCGATGAACAAATTCGCCGAAGTCTGGCCCAAGCCGGTCATGCCAAACCCGCGCGACTGGCTGTCCGCCAACCTGCACAACGGCACCTACGACCGCGCCGAAGTCTCGATCAGAGGCTCGCTGCTTTTCGACAAAATAGGGGACATGACCATCTCCGAAGGCACGGGCAAAGTCCTCGCCACCAAAGGCCAAGTCACCTACATCGAAGGCTTGCCCCCTGTTGAAGGCGTAGACGCTGTAGCCACCTTCGACCTCAACAAGATGGATGTCCAAATCACCGGCGGCGGCATCGGCAACCTGCGCCTCGCGCCGTTTACGCTCCAAATCACAGGTCTTTCCGAGATTGACCAATACATCGATATCCCGATGCAAGTCTCCGGCCCGATCCCCGAGGTCCTCCGTCTCCTCGACCACCAGCCCTTGGGTTATGCAAAGAAGCTGGGCCTCGCCCCGCAAGACCTCACCGGAAAAATCTCCGGCCTCGTGAAATTCCGCTTCCCGCTCCTCAAGGCGCTGATGATGAAGGACGTAGACATCAAAGCGACCGCCACCGCAACCGAGGTTGCCTCCTCAAAACTCATCCCCGGCCTCCCTCTCGACCAAGGCAACCTCGCGCTTGAAGTCGACCAAAACGGTCTCAACCTCAAAGGCCAAATCGGCCTCGCCAAGGCCCCGTTCAACGTGGCATGGGAAGAAGCCTTCGAAGAAAAACCCGGCAAGCCGTTGCGCCGCCTGACCGCGACCGGCTCGCTCCGCGACGACCAACTGGCAACCTTGGGCGTCACCTCTTTTATGGGAGCCAAAGGGTCCGTCAACGTCACCGCCGAGATGACAAAACCCACCAAAACTAAAACAGCCCTCGCCGGAACGCTCGACCTGACCCCCGCCGCTATCTCGGTCGATATGCTCAAATGGAAAAAGCCCGCCAACGTCCCGGCTGTCTTAAAATTCAACGCCGACGCCTCGGGCGACGCCCCCGTCCGTGTCACCAACATCATGCTGCGCGGCGCGAATGTGTCCGCCAACGGCAACGCGCTCCTGTCGTCGGATATGTCGCAGCTTTTGTCCTTTGATTTTTCGAACCTGATTATAGGCCGCACCAACGCCTCGCTCGAATTTAAGCAAAGCTTCGGAGAAGACGGCGCCTTGCGCTTCGATGCCTACGGCAAAGCGCTCGATGTTTCCGGCCTGCGCGGCGGCAACGACCCCGACAAATCCGACCCGCGCCCCAAGGAATACCACCTCCAAGTCGACAAGCTTTACACCTCCGAGAAGGGCGAAATAGCCAAAGCGCGCGGCTTCGCGTCGCGGGACAAGGAAGGCTGGCTTGCCATCAGCTTCACCGGCATGGCCGATAGCGACACGCCCCTCAACATCGACCTCACCCCGCACCCCGACGGCCACCGCACCTTCTCGATCAAATGCGACAACTTCGGAAAAGCGCTCAAAGGCCTCGGCTTCACCGACACGGTCAACGGCGGCAAACTGACCGTTGCCGGTCAAAGCACACCCGAAAATCCCCGCCTCGTCATAGGAGGCCTCAAGATCAAGGATTTCACGGTCGAAAAGCTCCCCGTGCTGGCGCTTCTCATCAACGCCACGTCTCCGTTCGGCATCACGGGCATCCTGACCGACAGCGCAAGCTTCAGCCTCCTCAAAGGCCGCTTCGCATGGAAAGGCGACACGCTTAAATTGGAAAAAACGCACGCCACCGGAGCCGCAATGGGCATCAATATCGACGGCGATGTAGATATGAACTCAGGCAAAGCCGATCTTTCCGGAACGCTGGTCCCCTTCAGCGTCGTCAACAGCGTCCTGAACGCCATTCCCCTGATCGGCGACCTCATAACAGGCGGCGAGAACCAGGGCGTCCTTGCGGTTTCCTATTCAATCACCGGCAACCTCGATTCCCCAAGCATTTCCGTCAACCCAATCTCGCTCCTGACCCCCGGTTTCATCCGTAACCTCTTCTTCGGCGACAGCGACTCCGACTCCGATTCCGAAATCGACGACGAGAAAAAGGAATAGGAAGAACAAAAAAATGAATGCCAAATATCCTCCTAGTCATCCCGGCGAAAGCCGGGATCCAGCGCCGCGCGTCCGCGCGGCACAAGACTAATTCTTTCGCCGCAGAGCCGGTTTGACCTAACAAAAAAAGACAACACTTCAAATCTGAAAGGCATAAAACAAAATGGCAATAACCGCAGATCGTTTTTCCGTTAAACCCGAAGGTAACGGCTACGCCGTCTACAGAAACGAAACGGTTCTAAAAACTCCGCAAGACCTCCCTTTGGTCGTCCCGACCCGCGCCCTCGCCGCCGCCCTCGCCGAAGAGTTTGCCTCCCAAGGCGAAAAACTAGACGTGCGCAAAATGCCAATGACTCAGTTAGCGCTCACGGCTCTCGATATCTCCTCCCAGCGCCGCGCCGATACCGTGAAAAGCATCATGCACAAGGGCGAAAACGAACTCGTCTGCCAACGCGCTTCCGACCCCGCAAGTCTGGTGGAGGAGCAAAACAAAATCTGGCAACCATATCTTGATTGGTGCAAAACGCGCTTTAACGCCGAGCTGGAAACCGGCGTCGGTATCATTCCCTTCGACCAAAACCCTCAAGCCCTCTCGCGCTTGAAAGAGCACATAGAAACCCTCGACGCCTTCACGCTCACCGGCCTCCACGAAGCGTGCAGCACCCTAGGCTCATTAGTGTTGGGATTAGCACTCCTAGAAGGAAAAGCCGACCCCGCCCAAGCCTTCGAAGCCTCCGAGCTTGATCATCTATGGCAATCCAAAAAATGGGGCGACGATCCTGTAACCCAAGCCCGCCTGGACGCGATCAAAACCGACCTCGCCACATACAAGAAGTGGTTCAGTCTCCTACGAGAGGAGACTTGCTGAAGTTCGTTTGGTGATCCGTGAACCCCATCGTCATCCCGGCGAAAGCCGGGATTCAGCGCCGAGCGTCTGCGAGGCATGAAACGCTGGCTCTTTCAGAAGCAACACCAGCCAGTGCTAATTACGCTTCCGCCTCCGCCGCCCGCGCCATCCGCTTGCGCGTCAGCGGGTCGAGGTAGCGTTTCCGAAGCCTGATGGACTGCGGCGTCACTTCCACAAGCTCGTCGTCCTCGATGTAAGCAATCGCCTTTTCGAGAGTCAAAATCAGCGGCGGCGTCAGCCGAATGGCCTCGTCCTTCGAGGTCGTGCGAATGTTGGTCAGCTTCTTTCCTTCAAGCACATTGACGTCAAGATCATTGCTCTTCGAGTGTTCGCCGATAATCATGCCTTCATAGACCTTGGTCTGCGGCACAATCATCATCGGACCGCGATCCTCAAGCTTCCACATGGCATAAGCCACAGCATCGCCTTGGCCGTTCGAAACCATCACGCCCGTGCGGCGCGCCGCAATCGCACCCTTGTAAGGCGCATACCCGTGGAACAGCCTGTTCATAATGCCTGTCCCGCGCGTATCGCTCAAAAAGTCGCCAAAGTAGCCAATAAGCCCGCGCGAAGGCGCAAGGAACTTCAGGCGCACTTTGCCGCCGCCCGAAGGACGCATGTCGGTCATTTCGGCCTTGCGTTCGGACAAC
>CAZLIG010000002.1:0-35853 GCA_964559415.1 uncultured Rhodospirillaceae bacterium | reverse complement strand
AGTGGCTCCCGACAAGCTGGCTGCCCTCACAATGGGCGGATACTGGGGAAACATATCCCGCGCGCCTGACGATCCTCCTCCGCCTCCACCCCCAGAATATAAAGGCGAGTGGAATCCTCCCCCTGCTCCTTGGGTTAAGCGTTCTTTTACGCTTAATGTGGCAGAACTACCTGGAGGCCTGCCGGGATATATCGGTGATCTGCCCGGAGCCATTGTGAGCAATATGTTTTACCAGCCAGGAGCTGGCGCTGTTGGCGCTTGGCGCGTTGAAGGGGTGATTTATGAGAATCGCAAGTAGCTTCCATTTGCCGGGACAGCCTTTAACGGGCTTCGTGGCGGCTTTCCTGTGCGTGTTCGGTTCTTGCTTGGCCGCACCTGTAAACGCGCAGCAGGCTGCTGCCGTCGTGGCGCCTGTTGCCCCAGCGGCGACAGCCCAACCTGCGGCGACCGCCGGAGCTCCCGCCGCTTCCGCAACGCCCGTGAAGGAAACCATTGAAAAGAGCATGACCAAGGTTGAGGACAAGCTCATCGAAAGCGCCAAGGCCGAAGTCAAGAAACTAGACAACGTGCCCGATGAGACAACGCTTTCGGAACTCAATCGCGTGCGTCAGACCATTTCGCGCATCGAGGCTATGATCGATGTCGAGAGGAGACTTAACGAACTCGAAAAGCTTCGCAGTGACCGCAATAAAACGGGTAGCGTGGCCGCTATTCCGGGACTGCCTGCCAATCTGGCCGAGGCTATTCCTGCCAGCGCTTTAGCTTTTCCAGCAGGACAAGGCTTCGCTGGTGGCGGGGCCCGACAGATCAGGGACTCGCGGATTATCAACAACCCACCGCAGACGCGCCGTCCGACTTTGCAGCGGATCACCGGTGCCGGTGGCAAGTATTCCGCCGTTCTCAAGGTGAGCGACGAAACCAAGTCCGTAAGGGTTGGGGACAAGATTTCCGATGGCGAATTTGTTCGGTCGATAACGTCTTCTTCTGTCGAGATTGGCGGAAAGGGATCTTCCTACACATTGCACATCAAGAACGTTGAGATGGTTCATTCCATCGTGCGCTAAGTGGGAGGTGTGACGACCGCCGGGGGAGGATACTTGCCGGGAGCGTTGGCCTTTGAACGAGCTGGGGCTGTAAACCGCGTTTTCCGCTTCCGGTGCTCACGTGCTCAGACGCACGTTGCGCGCCGGTTCTCGAAAATCACGGTTCTCGCCCCGAACTCGTTCAAAGGGCAACGCTTTCGGTGAACGTCGTCCCAAGTGCTCTAAAGGGATTTTGCGTGCTCAACTTGGCCAATCTTGTGGAGAAGAAGCTAAAGGCTTTAAGCAGGCCCGCCTTTCTTGCGCCTGAACAGAAAAAAAAGCCGGTTCTTCCCAAGAAGCCCGTGCATCCCGAAGAGGGGCGCGGCGCGTCGGCTCCCGCAGCCGGCCATGCTCAGCAAGCTGAAAATGCGGCGGCTCCCAAAGAGAGTGCGTCGCCTCCGCACGGTCCTGCGATTCCGATTCCTCCAGCTCCTGCCGAAGACATCAAGGTCGAAGACGAGCGCACCTTGCCGCTTCTTTTCACCGGTACGGTGTTGACGGCCGCCAACGGAGCGCTAAAAATTCCTGAAGAAGCGCGCAATCTTTGCGCTTTATTTGACAGCGGGTTGTGGCTGGTCAGCGCGTCGCACAGGCGCTCGCCTTTGGTTACATCAGTGGCTCAGGCCGCCAAGCGGCAGGGGTACAAGGTTGACGATCCGAAGTACGTCACTCCGAACATCATTCTTCAGGCCTATCTTTATGCCGACCGTAGCGCGAACGCGATGCACTACGACGAGAATACGGCTCGCCGCCGTATCGTCGCCACGCTGGAACAAGCGGTTCAGATGGGCGCAAACGACATACACGTCGAATCGGTCAACGGACGCTGCGTCGTGCAATTCCGCATCGACGGGTCGCTGCGCCGACAGGACGTGTGGACGCAGGTTGAAGGCGATCAGTTCCTTGCGGCAGTCTATTCGCACTCGATAGGCCAGTCGGGCGCGACATCGAACTTTCAGGAGCCGCAGGCGGCCATGTTGACTTCCGACGCGCGCGGCAAGGAAGTTATAACTTTGCCCAAAGGCGTCATCAGCGTTCGATGCCAGTGGGTTCCTCTTTCCAATGGCGGCGCTTACCTCGATATGCGCCTTTCTTACGATTCCGCCCACTTGTGGGGCGAGAATTTCGTGATGGCCGATGTCGACTCCCTCGGCTTTTCACAAGAGCAATTAAAGGTCGTGCAAAGCCTGCGCGCGTCGCCGGGCGGATTGCGCATTTTCTCGGGGCCGGTCAACCAAGGCAAAACCACCACGTTGCGCGTCGTGCTTAACCGGCGCATGGTCGAGACCGAGATGAGGCTTAACTGCCTTTTGATTGAAGATCCTCCGGAAGGCGGCGTTGTGGGTTCGCGGCAGATCGGCGTTTCGGCATCCGTCAAGGACGAGCAGCGCGAAAAAACGTTCGTCGAAATCATGCGCTGCGCTTTGCGTCTCGATCCCGACATCGTGATGCTTGGCGAGGTTCGCGATCTTCAGACGGCACAATTCGCTTTCCGGCTCGCGCTGACGGGCCGCCAAGTCTACACAACGGGCCACGTTTATTCTGCGTTAGCGACTCCGAAAAGGCTTCGGGATATCGGCGTCGAGCCTTACATCGTTTATGACCACAATCTTGTGCGCGGCATGGCGTGCCAAAGGCTTTTGCGGAGCTTGTGCCCGCATTGCCGCATTCCGCTCGAACAAGCCTGCCAAGACCTCGGGCCTTCGATGCGTGAGTTGAAGCGGCGCGTCCGCGCGGGGCTGGCGGTCATGGAGGCAAGCCGCAACAAGGCTAATGTCGGGCGGCCCATTATAGACTGCTTGCAGGAACCCGATCTGAGCAAAGTCTTTCTTGCGAATCCCGAAGGCTGCCCGCAATGCTATAAAGGCCGCGCGGGACGCACGGTATGCGCGGAGATTATCGAAACCGACGCGAAGCTTATGTCTTTGCTTTCCGACAACCGCGAAGACGAGGCCGAGCGTTACTGGCTCTCGCCTGCCGGACTCAACGGGATCAATATGCTGCAGCGCGGACTCGAAAAAGTTCGAGGCGGCGAGGTTTCTCCTGACGATGCCGAGTTTGAACTCGGCATTTTCTCGCGTCCCCGCGAGCTTCTTGAAGTCGAACAAAAACTTGGGTCGATAAAATGAGTGAACTCGAAGAAAAACTGGCGGCTCTCGAAACAAAACTGACGCGCGCGCAGTTTAAGTGGAATCGCAAAACGCGTTACCGCATCTATCGCAAGCTGGAAGGCATGTTGCGCGGTAACGAGGCCCTCTCCCGCTCGCTCGACCGCCTTTACCAAAACGTGACCGAAGTCGGCAAATATCCCAAGCGGCCTGCGGCCGTCGCGCTGCGCGAATGGTTTCTCAAGGATCGCGCCGGTATTTCGCTTTCAAAAGCCATGGAGGGATGGGTTCCCACGAGCGAGCTTTACCTGATTCGCGCGGGCGAAGAGTCGGGCGCTTTGGCGAGAACCTTGGCCTTTATTCAGTTGATGGGCGAGCGCGGCCGCCAGATGCGCGAGGCCGTCAGCTATGCCATCGGGTATCCTGCATTCATCACCCTTTTGGTCGGGTTCGTTATCTGGACGTTCAGCGTCAACCTCATCGCCAATATGCGGGCGAACGCTCCGAAGAACGTTGTCGATTCCATGGGCGCGGTCGTTCCGTTTTCGGATTTCGTTTCGTCGTATGGTTTGTGGGTTATCGCAATCCTTCTTGTCACCGTCGCTGTTATCGCGTCGACCTTGCCTTATTGGAGAGGGCCAACGCGAACCAAGTTCGATATGTATCCACCCTGGTCGTGGTATCGCGTCATGCAGGGGTCCGGTTTTCTTATGGGACTCTCGGCGCTCTTGGGGTCGCAGGTGCCTCTCAAGAGGTCGCTCGAAATTCTTGAAGAGCAGGGCAATCCGTGGATTCGCGAACGCATTGGCGCCGCGCGGCAGAGGGTCTTGCGAGGGCATAATCTCGGTGAGGCTTTGAGGCTCAGCGGGATGAATTTCCCGGCTCCGGAAATTGCCATTGATCTTGAAATTCTGTCCGAACGCGCCGACGTCGGCGCGGTCATCGAAATGGTGACGGAAGACTGGATGCGCGATCAGGTGGATGCCATGAAGGCGCAGGCCGTGCTTATTCGTAACGCGGGCATGGCGCTTGTAGGCGGCGTTATCGCCTGGACCATGCTTTCGATTTTCAGCGTTGTGGGAGAGTTGTCGAAGGGCGGCGGCAGGTTCTAGGCACAATGCGTTTATAGAACATTGACAGGGAAGCTGTGCGTGGCCGATTTCGGGTCTGGGGGGCGGGGCCCGAAAATGTCTGAGCCTACCCGAACGTCGGTTGCGCCTCTGGCGATGGCTTCTTCGTAGTCTGCGCTCATGCCCATGCTGCGGCGTTCGAGGTTGAATCTGTCTGCGAGTTCGTTAAGTTTTTTAAAGTAGTCACCTACGGATATGCCTTCTGGCGGGTTCTCCGGGGGGATGCACATGAGGCCCACGACCTTTAAGCCGCAGTCCTCGGTGCTGTATTTAAGAAGCTTTCCAACTGCTTCTGCGGTCGGGTCGATACCCGTTTTTTGCTCTTTGGGGTCGAATTTGAGCTGGATATAGAAGGAGGGCGGCTCGAACTTCGGGTCCTCCTCTTTGGCGGCATCAATCGCTTTTTTCAGTTTTCGCGCGAGGTTTTCGCTGTCGAGGGTTTGGATATACCGAAAAGTCCTAATGGCCTGCTTTACTTTGTTTGATTGCAGGTGTCCGATCAGGTGCAGTTCGATGTCGGGGTAATTCTGGCTCAGGCTGGTGAATTTTTCAGCGGCTTCGGGAACGTAATTTTCGCCGAAAACGCGCTGGCCAGACTCAAGCGCTACCCGTATTTCATCCGCTGCGTGAAATTTGCTGACAGCGATTAATTTTACCTCTTTGTCCGTTTGAGCTTTTTTGATGTTGGTTCGGACGTTTTCAAGATTTGAGGCGATGTCTACCGGGAATTCTATGGTCATGGGTGTGCCGCGTTTTCTACCTTTCGCCATGAGCTTACGTTTTTATTGTGGGTCACGAGGTCGCTTGAGAAGACGTGGCCGCCGGTGCCGTCGGCCACGAAATACAGATAGGTGTTACGCTCGGGGTGCAATACGGCGTGGAGCGCGGCATTGCCGGGGTTGCAGATGGGCTGCGGCGGGATGCCGTCGGAGGTGTACGTGTTGATCCGCGACGGATAGGTTAGGTCGGCGTGCGTCAGTGCTCGGTCGAGGGACGCTCTGCCGTTCGTCAGCGCGTAAATGACTGTTGGATCGGACTGGAGGCGCATTTTCAGGCGCAGGCGGTTGTAGAAGACGCCCGCGATCCGGGGGCGCTCTGCTGCCTTCCCGGTTTCCTTTTCAACGATTGAGGCTAAGGCGAGAGCTTCGTCCATGGATTTTAGAGGAAGGCCATCGTCGCGGTTTTGCCAAAGCTCGCCAAGCTTTTCGCGCATGGATTTTTGCATTCGCGTGACGATGCCTGCGCGGGTGTCGTTAAGGGTGTAGTAGTAAGTTTCAGGCAGCAGCGAGCCTTCGGGCGGGACCGCCGGAACGGTGCCGGAGAGCGCGGGATCGGCGCTCAGGAGACGGATGATCTCGGCGGAGGTCAGACCTTCCGGGGCCGTAAACGCGCGGACGACGCTTACGCCCTGATGCATGATTCGGGCGATTTCGATGGGTTTTGCTTGGGCGGGGATCTCGTATTCGCCTGCCTTCAGGGGGCCTGCGATCAGCGCGGCGATGCGGAAGAGGAAGGAGGCGCGGACAGCTTTCTCCTCGAAAAGCTTGGTCCCGATATCCGTTGTCTTTGTGCCGTGGGCAATGACGATGTTTTTCGTCGCTTCGAGTGGGCCGGGGGCGAAAACGAGGCTTAGGCAGACCGCTGGGACCGCAATTCCGGCGAGAATAAAGCCATAAATGACATTTGCGACGCGGCCCCACGTTGGGCGCGGTTGACTGGGTTGCGGGGGTATTTCTGGCTGCGTCTCTGTCATGCCTGTTTACCATGAGACGGTCGCTTGCTTAGGTCAAGAGGGAGCGTATCCAACGCCCTCTTCGTTCCCAATTGCATGAACTTACGCAATCTTTGCTCCCAGGCCGTTCATCATGGTTACGAAGCCGGGGAAGCTTGTTGCGATGAAGCTTCCGTCGTCGATGCTGACGGGCGAGGTTGATTGGGTTCCAAGAACGAGGAAGCTCATGGCGATGCGGTGGTCCATCGCCGTCTCGATGCTTGCGCCGCCTTCGGGGGGGTGGCCGGTGCCGTGTACGATCAGGTCATCGCCTTTGATTTCAACTTTAACGCCGCAGCGGGTCAGGCCTTGGGCCATCAGGGCGAGGCGGTCGCTTTCTTTAACGCGGAGCTCTTGCAGGCCGCTCATGCGCGTGGCTCCTTCTGCGAAGGCGGCGGCGACGGCTAAAATGGGGTACTCGTCAATCATGCTGGGGGCGTGGTCAGGAGGGACGTCGATGCCTTTTAAGTCGGAATGCGAAACAATCAGGTCGGCGACGGGTTCGCCGCCTTCGGAGCGCAGATTCAACGTTGTGATTTTTGCGCCCATTTGTCTCAACACGTCGATGAGTCCGGCGCGGCGGGGGTTCAGGCCGACGTTGCGCAAGGTCAGGGCGGAGCCGGGGCACAGCAACGCTGCAACAAGAGGAAATGCTGCGGAGCTTGGGTCGGCGGGGACGTTGATGTTTTGCGCTTTGAGCCTTGGTTTGCCGGTGATCGAAATGGCCTCGGCTCCGTCGCGTTTTTCGACTGAAATTTTTGCGCCGAAGCCCCGCAGCATATTTTCGGAATGGTCGCGGGTGGGCACCTTTTCGATGACGGTTGTGATGCCCTCCGCGCCAAGGCCGGCGAGGAGTATTGCGGATTTAACCTGGGCCGACGGGACGGGCAGGGCGTAGGCGATGGGGGTGGGTTTTGCTGCGCCTGTCACGGCGAGGGGGAGCTTGCCGTTGGCGCTTTCAAAGGTCGCGCCCATGAGGGAAAGAGGTTCGATGACGCGGCCCATCGGGCGTTTGCAGAGGGAGGCGTCTCCGGTGAAGCGGGCGGTGAAGGGGTTTCCGGCGCACAGGCCGATCAGGAGGCGCGCGGAGGTGCCGCTGTTGCCGACATCAAGCGTGGTCTGGGGGGCGCTGAGGCCTTTTGCGCCGACGCCTGTCACGTGCCAGACGCCTTTGTCATCTTTGCGGATATCGGCGCCCATGGCCCGCAGGGCTGCGACGGTGCACAGAACATCTTCGCCTTCGAGGAGGCCGTGGATGGTGGTTGTGCCTTCCGCCAAGCCGCCGAACATGATACTGCGGTGGGATATGCTTTTGTCGCCGGGCGGGGATATATCGCCGCGCAGGGCGGAACACCGCTTAGAACACAATTTTTGAGGCATGGGCATCATGGTCTTGGTTGTGAAATCGGTAAAATCTGTTTCTAGGCTATGATGCCAAAAAGAGCTATAATTTTCAAAATCTAACAAGACTCTTGAAATTTTGGCAAAAATCCCGATGTTGCGAGAGCTGCATTGAATAAAAGGGACTATGATGACTGATCCGCACTCCGATAAACCTGAAGACATCAAGAAGAAGGACACCTCCGACGCAACGACGGCGGAGGAAGCGCCTGCCGAGGGGCAAGAGAAGGCCCTTTCTCCCGAGGAACGCATTGCGGAGTTGGAAAAGCAACTCGCCGAGATGAAGGACCGCGCGTTGCGGGAGATGGCTGACGCGGAAAACACGCGCCGCCGGGCGCAAAAGGACCGGGAGGATACCCGGAAATATGCGATTTCGGAGTTTGCGAAGGAGATGCTCGGGATTTCCGATAACTTTCAGCGCGCTTTGGAAGCGGCTCCTTGCGAAAGCGCCGATCCTACCGTTAAGAATCTGGTTGCGGGGGTTGAGGCGACGGAGCGGCAGCTTCAGGCGACGCTTGAGCGGTTTGGGATCAAAAAGATTACTCCGATCGGGCAGGCGTTCGATCCGAATTTTCATCGGGTCATGATGGAGGTTGACGGAGAGGGAAAACCTGCGGGAACGGTGGTTCAGGTTTTGCAGACTGGGTACACTATTCATGGGCGGTTGCTGCGCGAGGCGCTGGTGGCCGTTGCAAAGGGTGGAGAGTCTCCCAACAACAAGGCGCACGTGGATACGGAGGCGTGAGCTCCTGTTCTGTCGGTTAGGGGATTTTGGTTTTATGCAGCGTGTACACGCGGCGCTGGATCCCGGCCGCTCCCCCACTTCGTGGCGGAGAGGGTGTTTCCTAAAATTCGAGGCGTGGCTCTGCACGGAGTTCTATGTTAGGTTTCCGGCGGGTGTTGCTTGCTTGTTTCATTGAAGGAACGTCATGAAAGTCGTTGTTACTATTATCGGGCAGGATCGCATTGGGATCGTGGCCAAGGTTAGTACTGCTCTTGCCGAGGAGAACGTGAACGTTCTCGATATCAATCAGAATATCATGAACGGGTTTTTTAACATGGTCATGATTGCGGACATGGCCAAGGCGACGAGTTCGCTTAAAGACCTGCAGCAGAAGATGGCCGGGGTCGGGCAGGCCATCGGCGTCGAGATCAAGATGCAGCATGAGGATATTTTCAACGTTATGCATCGTATATAATCATGCTGCTTCTTAACGAAATCATTGAAACCAACAGTATGATCGAGAAGAACAAGCTCGACGTACGCACCATTACGATGGGCATTTCGCTGCGCGAGTGCGCTCATCCGGACATCAAGGTTTTTTGCCGCAACATCTATGACAAGATCACGCTGACCGCGAAGGACCTTGTGCGCGTCGGCGAGGATATCGAGGTGGAGTTCGGCGTTCCCATCATTAACAAGCGCGTTTCGGTTACGCCGATCGCCATCGTTGCGGAGGCTTGCAGGACGGATACGTATGTTCCCGTGGCCGAGGCGATGGACAAGGCGGCGCAAGAGCTGGGGATCAACTTTATCGGCGGGTTTTCGGCGTTGGTCGACAAGCGCGAGACGCCGGGAGATATGTTGCTGATCACATCCATTCCCGAGGCGTTGGCGCGGACACAACGCGTTTGCGCATCCGTGAACATCGGCACAACTAAGACGGGCATCAATATGGATGCCGTTCGGCAGATGGGGCAGGTCGTTAAGCGCACGGCGGAGCTGACGGCGGCTCAGGATGCTATCGGGTGCGCCAAGCTTGTCGTTTTCTGCAATGCGGTTGAGGACAATCCGTTTATGGCCGGTGCGTTTCATGGCGTCGGCGAGGGCGATGGGGCTATTAATGTCGGCGTCAGCGGGCCGGGCGTCGTCAAGCGCGCGCTTGAAAAGGTGCGGGGGGAGCCGTTTGACAAGGTCGCGGAGACGATCAAGCGCACGGCGTTCAAAATCACGCGAGTCGGGCAGCTTGTGGCGCAGGAAGCCGCGAAGAGGCTCGGCGTCAGCATGGGGATCGTCGATCTTTCGTTGGCTCCGACTCCTGCGGTCGGCGACAGCGTCGCCTATATTCTCGAAGAGATGGGGCTGGAGAGTTGCGGCGCGCCGGGGACGACAGCGGCGCTTGCGCTTCTCAACGATTCCGTGAAGAAAGGCGGGCTTATGGCGGCGCAGAACGTCGGCGGGCTTAGCGGGGCGTTTATTCCCGTGAGCGAGGACGCGGGAATGATCGCGGCGGCGGAGAGGGGCAGCCTTTCTCTTGAAAAGCTTGAGGCGATGACGTCCGTCTGCTCGGTGGGGCTCGACATGATCGCGGTTCCGGGGGACACTTCGGCAGAGACGATTTCAGCGATTATTGCGGACGAGGCGGCTATCGGGATGATCAATAACAAGACCACCGCTGCGCGGCTTATCCCGGTTCCGGGGAAGAAGGTCGGCGATAATGTAGAGTTCGGGGGGCTTTTGGGCCATGCGCCGATTATGGCCGTCAATCCGTTCAAGGCCGACGCGTTTATTGCGCGAGGCGGGAGGATTCCGGCTCCGCTTAGAAGCTTGACGAATTAGAAAGAGCGGAGTTGGGGGGAATTGCGCGTTCTTTTTTCCCCAAAAAGAGGTTTGCGCACGCTTGAAATGGCTATAAAGTCCGGGATTGGTTAACTGGATTCGTGGGTATGTCCGAGAACGTCAACGATGATTTCGTGTTGCCGCCCCGGCGCGAGACTTTTCTCGCGCGGTACCCTCGCAATTGGAAACTCAGCGTCACTGTTGTTCTTTTTGCGCTGCTCGTTCTCCCTCCCGCGTTCATTCACGGCAAGAAGCGCCATCTCCAAAAGATGGAAGGCGATTTTAGCGAGGCGTGGATTTCCGGTTCGGCGGAAAAGTGGACGCCGAGCGCGCGCAGGATCGAAACAGACATTCATGCGCCTGCCCTTAACGATCACAACGACCGGAGCGTCAAGCTTCTTTCTGCGCCGGATGTGAGGGTTACCGAGGACACGCTGGAAGGGCCTTTGCCGCGCATCAGCGAGGGGGGCTTTGCTCCGTGGCAGGTTTATGCGCGGCCATTCAATCTGGCCGACAGGAGGCCGCGCATCGCGATTGTGATTACCGATCTCGGGATGTCGCGCACGATTACAGATCAGGCGATTGCCCAGACGCCCCCGACCATCACGCTTTCGTTCGACTCGCAGGCTCCGGCGGTTGGCGCTTGGGGGAGTCGCGCGCGGCAGGATGGGCATGAGATTTTGATTCAAATCCCGGTTGAGCCGTTCGACTATCCGCACAGCGATCCGGGGCCGGATACGCTGCTTTCCAACTTGTCGAACAGCGAAAATTTAACGCGGCTTTTGAAGACCCTCCGCCGCGCTTCGGGGTATGTCGGGGTTACGACAACTTATGCCTCGCGCATGACCTCCGATCCGGCGAGGTTCAGTTTGATCCTTAAGGCCTTGCAGGATAGGGGGCTTATGGTGCTCGATTCGCGCGTCGTGCCGCGTACAGCGGTTATGGACTCGGCGCGTAGCGCAGGGGTGCCGGTGGCGGAGATGACGCAACGGCTCGATGTCGATCTCTCTCCAGAGGCCGTTGCGGCCGCCCTCGACAATTTGGAAAAAACGGCGCGTCAGAACGGCAGGGCCGTGGGGATTACTGCGGCTACGCCGCTTATGCTTAATCAGATTCAGGCGTGGGCCAAATCGCTGCCCGAACGCGGCATCGCGCTCGCGCCGCTTAGTGCTATGGTTCAATAAAATGACTGTCATTGATTTACACAAATTACCGTATCGTCATGGTGTTGGTATTGCGCTTTTTAATAAAGAGGGGCTCGTTTTGGTCGCCGAGCGGCGGGACAAGGCGGGCGCTTGGCAAATGCCTCAGGGCGGCGTTCAGAAGGGCGAAGATCCGCTAAGGGCTGTTTTGCGCGAGATGAAGGAAGAGATCGGGACCGATCATGCGCGGATCATCGGGCGGGTGCCGGAAGTGCTGCGGTACGAGTTCCCCGACTGGCTTCAGAACAGGCGCATCAGCAATGACGGCAATGGGCTTGTTTTTCACGGCAAGTATCGCGGGCAGGAGCAGGAGTGGTTTGCGCTTCAGTTTCTTGGGGAAGATCGCGAGATTGATTTGTCCGGCAAGGACGAACCGGAGGCTCCAGAGTTTGTCGCGTGGCGGTGGGCTCCGCTCAGGGCGGTGCCCGCGATGATCGTGTCGTTCAAGAAGCCTGCTTATGATCGCGTGGTGGAGGCGTTTCTGCCCATCAGCGACGCGATTGCGCGGGGGGAGATGCTTCCGGGCATTTGAGCGTTTGTGCTGTTGTGCCGCTCTAAGAAACAAAGCTGGATCCCCGGTCGCCGCTGCGCGGCGCCGAGGATGACGGTAAAGGGGATAGCGGTCGCGGTGCTTTCGCCGGGATGACGACCAACGGGGATATGCTAGAGGGCTTCGATGATGACGAAGGCTTGGGCGAAGGGGGGGTCGTCGGTGAGGCTTAGGTGAATTTTGGCGGTTGCGCCTTGCGGGGTAAGCGCTTGGAGGCGCTTTAGGGCTTCGCCGGATAACGTTAGCTCGGGTTGGCCTGAGGGACGGTTCGTGATGCTCATGTCCTTGAAGTAGATTCCATTTTGGAAGCCGGTTCCGAGGGCTTTGGCGCAGGCCTCTTTTGCGGCGAAGCGTTTGGCATAGTGAGCGGCCTTGTTTGTTTTTGCGTTTGCCTGCGCGCGTTCGGCAGACGTAAAGAGGTGGTCGATAAAACGGTCGCCGTACTTGACGAGCAAGGTTTCGATGCGGTCGATGTTTGCGAGGTCGCTGCCGATGCCGATGATCATGGGTGGGTTTATAGCATGAGCTTGGCGCAAAAGAAGCTTGCGAGTCGCACCCTCCGTTAACCATGACGTGACTTATGGTTCGGGCTTTTTGGGATCGCGGTGGCCGCTTGCGACCCAGATGGGGGACGGCAACGAGGGACCGGGCGATGGTGCGAACAGGCTCGCGACTACGGACTGGACGATGGTCGCAAAGGAACTTTTCTCGCTTGCCGAGGGTGACGTTTTTTCTTTTCCGCCTTCATCCAGAGTAGCGGTTGCTGCGATAGCCGCCGTTCTGTAGCCGCCTTCGTTGGCGGGGAACCATGTGTTTCCGGGGCGGAAATTGGGCAGTTTGAGAAGGGAGGCAGGGGAGTAGCTTCGCCTTGTCTCATATTTTGTCGGGGCTTGGCCTCCCCTGACAGGGATGCCGCCGCCTTCTTCCTCGTCATCATCCGAGGGAAGAATTTTGGGGTTTGCGATGGGGTTGGTTTGGAGCGTCACACGGCCAGCAGCGCTTTGCCCTTTCGATGCGCCGGGGCCTTTGTTTCCGGGTAATGCCGTCTCCATGGCCGCTGTTGCGCCCTGCACCAACTTAGAGGCCTCCCCGACTTTCTTTTCGGAGGCGCCATCTTTGGGTGGGCCTAGAAGGATTTCACGCGGGGGACGCCAGGAGGATTGTTCGTAAACTTTTGTCAGGCCAATGTAGCGTTTGGCTTTGTGTGCGAGACTCTCGGTCATGAGTCTCAGCGGAGCGTAGTAATCACTTGGGCGATTCGAGGCCCACGGCGCTCGGGAAGGCAGGACTAAAAGCATTTGCTAAATCCTCCATGGACAGAGCATAGCATGGAAAATCCAAAATAAATTACCTTCTTTTTGGTTAATACTTTTGAAGGGCAGTGCTATGACGCCAACATTGATGCTTGGCTTCGGTTTTGGCATTGTCATTTCTTGTTTGTTCAGCTTTTTTTGGTACCAGATGCCCCCAGTTCAGGCTTCCTTTCTCTCAGACCTTCAGACGCCCGAGGCGGCGACTCCGCTGCTTGCGCAATACTTTGCTGTTAAAAGGCAACATCAGGACTGCCTGCTTTTTTTCAGGCTTGGCGATTTCTATGAACTTTTTTTCGAGGATGCGCTTACGGCGTCGAAGGCGCTCGATATCGCGCTGACGAAGCGCGGGCAGCATAAGGGGCAGGACGTGCCTATGTGCGGCGTGCCTGCGCATTCCTACGAGGGGTATGTGGCCAAGCTCATTCGCGCGGGGTTCAGGGTTGCGATTTGCGAGCAGCAGGAGTCTCCTGCGGAGGCCAAGAAGCGCGGGAACAAATCCATTGTGACGCGCGATGTCATTCGCATCATTACGCCGGGGACGCTTACCGAGGACAGCTTGCTCGATGCGCGGGCTGCGAACTTTCTTGCCTGCGTCACAAGCATCGGAAATGAGCTGGCGCTTGCGTGGTGCGATATCGTGACGGGGCGGGTTTATGTTCAGGGGCTTGAGGCGCTCGATTTGGCGGGAGCTTTGGCGAGCATCGATCCGAGCGAAATATTGATTTCACAAAGGGCGGTGGAGACACCGGAGCTGTTCGAGGCGCTTGCCCCTTGGAGGACGCAACTTGCGCCTCAGCCGAATTCGCGGTTCGACAGCGACAATGCGCGGCGGCGTATTTTGGATATTTACGGTGTGGGGGACTTGGCAGCGTTTGGGGATTTCGGGCGGGCCGAGATTGCGGCGCTGGGGGCTTTGCTTGATTACATCGAGCTTACGCAAAAGACCGATCTCAAGCATTTCTCGCCGCCTCAGAAGGCGGGGACGATGCAGGTGGCCATTGACGCCTCGACGCGGCGGAATTTGGAGCTGACGCGGACGCTTTCGGGGGAGAGGCAGGGGAGTTTGCTTTCGGCGATCGACCGCACTGAGACGGGGGCCGGAGCGCGGTTGCTTGCGTCGCGGTTGACGGCACCGCTGACTGACGTTCGGGTTATTCAGGCGCGGCTTGACGCTGTTGAATATTTTGTGATGTCGGCGGATGCGCGGGCAAAAGTGCGCGGGTTTTTGCGGAGGACGCCTGATTTGGAGCGCGCACTGGCGCGGCTGGCGCTCGGGCGCGGAGGGCCGCGCGATTTGGCGAGCGTGCGGGAGGCGGTGCGCAGGGCGGGGGAGATAAGGTCCGTTCTTGTTGGGGCACCGGAGTGTTTGAGGGTTGAGGTCGAACAGCTTGGGGGCCATGACTTAATCGTGGACAAGCTTGAGCGGGCGCTTGCGGAAGAGTTGCCGATGCTTGCGCGCGACGGTAATTTTATCGCCAAAGGGTTTGCGCTTCAGCTCGATGAGCTTGTGATGCTGCGCGACGACGGAAAGCGGCTTATTGCGGGGCTTCAGCAGAAATATGCGGCGCTGAGTCATGTGGCGACCCTTAAGATCAAGCACAATCAGGTTATCGGGTATCACATTGAGGTGACGGCGTCGCAGGCGGATAAGCTTTTTGCGGATAAGGATACGTTTATCCATCGGCAGACGCTGGCGTCTTCGGCGCGGTTTACCACGGTTGAGCTTTCGGAGTTGGAACGGAAAATTACCGAGGCGGCGGATCGCGCGCTTGCGGTCGAGATGCAGCTTTTTGCCGAGCTTGTGCAGGAGGTTGTCGTCCGGTTGCCCGAGATGCGGCAGACGGCTCAGGCGCTTGCCGCGCTCGATGTGGCGGCGGCGCTCGCGGAGCTGGCGGTTGAGCAGAGCTATTCAAGGCCCGTGGTCGATACGTCGATGGAGTTTCAGATCAAAGGCGGGAGGCATCCGGTTGTCGAGCAGGCGCTTGGCAGGAATGGAGGCGGGGCCAAGTTTATTTCCAACGATTGCGATTTGACGGCAGGGCGGCATTTGTGGTTGCTGACCGGGCCGAACATGGCGGGTAAATCAACATTTTTGAGGCAGAATGCGCTGATCGCGCTTATGGCTCAGATGGGGGCGTTCGTGCCTGCGGCGGCGGCGCATATCGGGGTTGTTGACAGGCTGTTCAGTCGCGTGGGGGCTGCCGACGATCTGGCGGCAGGACGCTCGACGTTTATGGTCGAGATGGTGGAGACGGCGGCGATTCTTCATCAGGCGGGCGAAAGGGCGCTTGTCATTCTCGACGAAATCGGGCGCGGGACGGCGACTTATGACGGGCTTTCGATTGCCTGGGCCGTGCTTGAGCATTTGCATGAAATCAACAAGTGCCGGGCGCTGTTCGCGACGCATTATCATGAATTGACGGCGCTCGATGGGAAGCTGGCCGCGTTGCATTGCGCGACCATGCGGATCAGGGAGTGGGAAAACAAGATTGTTTTTCTTCATGAGGTGATCGACGGCGTGGCTGATCGCTCTTATGGCATTCACGTGGCGCAGATGGCGGGGCTTCCGGCCTCGGCGATTATGCGGGCTTCGCAGGTGTTGGCGCAGCTTGAAAGCCAGAAGCAAAAGAGCGGGCAGGCGGAGTTGGCGGAAAACCTGCCGGCGTTCGATGCCACGGCCAAGGTAGAGGCTCCGGCCAAAAAGCTTAGCAACGAGCTGGAGGCGATTTTGACGGCGCTTGATCCGGATGCGCTGAATCCGAGACAGGCGCTTGATATGCTTTACCAGATTAAAGGGATGGTGCGCGGCTGATGGAGATATCGTTTACGGTAGACCTTGAAGACCCTACCGGCGCCTATGCCGCAGGTGGACGATATGTGCCTATGACGTACCGCATTCTTGAGCTTTGCGAGTCTCTTGGCGGGCGGAAGGCGACGTTTTTTACTGTCGGGCGGGCGGCTCAGGCTTGCCCGCAGCTTATCAAGGACATCGCGTTGCGGGGACACGAGATTGGGTATCACTCGCACAACCATGTGTCGCTGACTGAGGAAGAACGGGCGCGGTTTTTTATCGAGAGCAAGGACGATAAGGATCGGCTTGAGCAACTTTCGGGAACGCGTGTTATTGGATTTCGAGCACCGCGTTTTTCATTGACGCCGGGAAGCATATGGGCACTCGATGTTTTGGCGGAGCTTGGATTTAAGTATTCATCGAGCATCATGCCGACGCCTGTTTCGCTTTACGGATTTCCGGGGGTGAAGCGCACGCCGTTCACGTGGGCCAATGGAATGGTCGAGTTTCCGCAGCCTGTGGCGGCGGTCGGGAAAATGCGGATTCCGTATTTGGGCGGGATTTATCTTTATGAGATGCCGATGGTTGCAGTTCGGCATTTTCTTTCTAAGGCGCTGCCGGATGAGGTTTTGTGGACTTATGCGCATCCGTATGATTTCGATGCGGGGCAGCCTTTCTCGCGTATGCCGGACACGCCTTTGTGGGTCAGCCTTGTTCTTTGGGAGGCGCGGCGCAGGGCGGCTAAAAAAATCACCGAGGTTTTGAAAATGTCGGCGGATTCGAAGCGTTTATGCGACAGGCTTTGAAAGTAATAGGGCTGCATTTATAAATGCTTATTCAAATTTATTTTATTTGAAGGAACTTTTGTGCGGTTTGTCGATAGGGTCCGGAAAGCGTCAGCGCATCCGGGGATCAAAGTTAAGGAAGGGCGTGATTACGCAGGCGTCGATGTCGTGTTTTTTGAGCGCGACGGCGGCGTAAGCGAAGATCGCCGCATGGGCGAGAGACTGGTTGGTATTTATGCCGGTCTTAATGTCTTTACGGTGGGGAAAAGAGCTTTTCCTGAAGGATCATCTGAACAGCTTACATATATGCGGGCCGTCGCGGAGAATATCTGCAAGGCGGCCGATTACATTGGCACGCATCTGAAACAGCTCACCGTGCTCGAGTCGCGCTACGGCAAAGGCGATGGGCCGCATATGGTGAATAAAAGGGTGCTGGACGAGAATAAATTCGATGAGCTTGTCGCGCCTGAAACTTCGGATGCAGAGGAAGTAAAGATCAGGAAAAGGGCCGGGGACGTTATTATGACGGATGATCCCGACACTCCTATCGCCATTGTGGGTGCGGATGCGCATCCTATTGCGATCAAGGCCACAAAATCGGACGGGAAACCTGTGGTGTGCCTAGTCGTCGGGTCTCATCAAGGGCTGTTGCAATACGGCGTGATGGAGAAGGCCATTGAGGCGATGGTTGATACTTATGAAATCGATGTAAAGACGGTTCAGATCGATATCGGGCCGGGTTTGGGGCCGGACTCCATTGGCGGCTATGATGCTGATGAAGGCAGATACAGCAGCACTTCTTATGAAGTGGGGATGGATTTGGCCAAGAAATATGTGGTGGCGAGTCTTGATGCTCAGTCGCCTTATTTTGGCAAGCCTCTCAGGTTTTTCGACGCCGCCGAACTGAAGCGCGAAAATTTTGAAACGGATCAAGAGTACCGAGATCTTGTCGCTCTTGCCGCGAGTGAAAATCCGGGCAGGCCCATTTTCAAATCGCATCCTTCCGATGCGAAAAAATGCGTTATCGACATTGAAGCCTTGGTGCAACAGACAGCGGCTTTGGCGGGAGTAAGGCCGGAGACCATTACCGCTATCGGCGAAGGAAACTTTTTTACGGCCAGAGGCATGGTGAAACAATTGGATTTGGATGCGCTTGCTCAATCTCATGCGCGCGTAAAAAGCCTTGCGGAAGAACAGGGAATGGCTCCCGAAGAGTTTTTGGCGAAGCCTGTGAACACGATCTATCGCAACGATGGCGTCGGCAGGAACATCTTTATCGCGAAGGTGCTGGAGGCCAGGCGGGACGGTTTGGGCAAGGCGCGTGCGGAACGGCATAGGCATCATCCCTGTCCTTAGATTTCTAAAATCCGGGTGGGGCAGTAGGAGCATTGGCTGCTGTATTAAGAAAACAAATGGGATCCCCGCCTTCGCGGGGAAGACGGGTTGGTTTATCTGAATGGGGTGCGTCGATCTGCGCCAGTTGACTCATCAAACATTGGCTTCAGGACAATATGCATATTTATTCGGGGGCGAGGGGAGTGTCTTGGCGTGCCAAAAATTCATGGTAAATCAAGGGCAACACCTTCTATTTCTTCACCCTTTTTTACGGTTGTTGCCATAAATTAACCTTACTGGTTAGCCATATTTTAAATGATCGGGTATAAGCTCAACCCCGTATTGAGGAATTCTATTTTTTTATGGATGGAGCTTTATTATGAGCCAGAAACAACCCTCCTTTTCTACCGACGGCGAGCAAGTCAAGATCGTCAGAATTTCGCGCGAGAAGGATCTCAGCCATCTTCCGCCTCCCGACACCCAGCGTTGGGTCGTTCGCCGCAAGGCCCAAGTGGTCGCGGCTATCCGTGGCGGACTGATTTCGTTCGAAGATGCTTGCGGACGCTACAACCTTTCCGAGGAAGAGCTTCGTTCGTGGATGAACTTGCTCGACTCTCACGGCGTTCGGGGCCTCAGGGCGACGCGTATGCAGGAATATCGCCCCGTTGCCGATCGCCATCAGCAGGAGGCAGTGGGAGAACACTAAGCATCGTTGGAAAAGGATAGGGTTAGCAGCAGGGCCGATGCCGGGGAAGCCCTTCCCGGGCGTCGGCCTTTCTGTTTAGATGCCGTTAGCAAAGGGGTTTATTGGGCTGCAAATCATGCTTTTCGCCGCAATCTTCTCCTTTGCTAATGGCATCTAAGGTTTACGCGAGTCTTAAATCCTTACCACATGGACATCCGTGACCGGTTTTTTGCCGTGGATTTCGTTGACGCGGCGGCGGACGGCCAGTTTGACGGCGTGGCTGACGGCGGCGTCGTCGATGCGGGTGGATTTCGGCATTTCTTCGACGGTGTCTAAAATCAATGCCGCAAGGTTCTCCTGAAGCGTGGTGTCGGTTTCGTCGGCGATGAGGCCGATGAGCGTTACTCGAGGGTCTTGCTTCATCTTTCCTTTGGCGTCCATGACGAGCGTGACAACAGCGGCGCCGTTCATGCTCATCTTTTTGCGGTCTTTTGAGATGCCCGCATCGAGGCGGCGCAGGACTTTTCCGTCAAGGCCCCAGCGGCCTGCGGGAACTTCGGCCACGACTTCGTGGACTCCGGGGCCGAGGCGCACGATCTGGCCGTTTGTCGGAATCAGGACTTGCGGGACGCCGCTTTCCTTTGCGAGGCGCGCGTGCTCGGTTTGGTGGCGCGTTTCGCCATGAACGGGAATGGAGAGTTTCGGTTTCGTCCATGCGTAGAGCAGAGCCAATTCGTCCTGTGCTGAGTGGCCAGAGACGTGGACCGGGCGCTCCTTGGGCGTGATGACGTTCAGGCCTTTGGCGATCAGGTTGTTTTGGACGCGCGCGATATCTTTTTCGTTTCCGGGGATGTCCCGGGAGGAGAAAATCACCGTGTCTCCGGCTTCGATCTCGATTTCGGGGTGGTCGTCGACCGCGATGCGGCAGAGGGCGGCACGCGCTTCGCCCTGACAACCGGTGGATACGATCACGATCTTGTCGCGCGGCGACAGCATTGCTTCGTTCTCGCTCAGAAACTCGTCGAATTCTGGCAGATAGCCGCATTCGTTCGCGACTTCCGCCGTGCGCCAGAGCGACCGGCCCACCAGCGTGACATATCGTCCGCTGCGTTTCGCGGCTTCTGCGATGGATTTGAGGCGCGAGACGTTGCTTGCGAAACAGGTGACGATGATGCGTTTCTTGATTGTCGGAAACAGGCGGTTGAATTCGTTTTGGACTTCGCGTTCAGAGCCGGAATGGCCCGGCACAAGCGCGTTTGTGGAGTCTCCGATGAGGGCGAGCAGGCCTTCGTCGCCGATTTGCTTCAGGCGTTCGGCGTTGCTTAGAGAGCCGATGATCGGGTCGGGATCGAGTTTCCAGTCGCCCGTGTGCAGGATCGAGCCGTGCTTCGTGTGCAGGGCGAGCATTTGGGATTCGGGGATCGAGTGCGTGATGGGGACAAATTCCCCTTTGAAAGGGCCGATCTCGAAAAGACCCCCGGGGGGGATTTCGTGGATTTTTGCGGTGTATTCCAGCTCGGCATAGGCAAGCTTGTTGCGGATCAATCCGGCAGTGAATTTCGTTGCGAAGATGGGGCACTGCAATTGGGGCCACAGATATCCTATTGCGCCGATGTGGTCTTCGTGGCCGTGCGTGATGACGATGCCGAGCAGGTCTTTTTGGCGTTCGGCGATGAAGGAGATATCGGGCGTGATGAGTTCGATGCCGGGGGTGGTTTCGTCCCCGAACGTGATGCCGCAATCGACGATCAGCCATTTTCCGCACGTGCCGTAAAGGCCAAAATTCATGCCGATTTCGCCCGCGCCGCCGAGGGGCAGAAACCATAACGCATCGTCGGGGGGACGATGCACGGGATTATGCATTACCTTCATATTCCAGAGCCTATATTGATCAGAAAGGGGCTAGCTATAAGCTTTTTTGACGATGGGTGCAAACAATGCATTGGGGAGCGGTAAATAGTCGATGTGCATTAAAGCAAATCCGGTTAGGGCCAAATCGTGGCTCAGCGGAACTAACGGCTTTCTTTGTTAAGAAACAAATGGGATCCCCGCCGTCGCGGGGATGACGATTATTCCATTTGAGCGGATCATTCTGTCGTTGGGCGCTTATCGCTTACTGGGAAAAGTCCTAACCTTCTCCCCCGGTGGGGGAGAAGGTCGAGGACGATTTGTTGCCTAGCCTTCGGGCTGCACGGCTTTTTTTAGGTCTATCGTGGCCTCTCCGGGCTGCCATTCGCAGGGGGTGAGTTCGTCCGTTTGGAGGGCGTCGAGGACACGCAGGACTTCCTTGACGTTTCGACCTACGTTGAGGTCCGTCACCATGACGAAGCGGACGACGTTGGTTGGGTCGACGATGAACGTGGCTCGCTGCGCTACGCCTTCCTGCGGATCGAGGATGCCTAGGGCGGTGCTCAGCTCGCGCTTGATGTCGGACATCATCGGGAATGGAAGGTTTTTGAGCAACGGATTGTGCTGACGCCATGCGAGGTGAACGAATTCGCTGTCGGTGCTGAAGCCAATGATTTTCGTGCCGCGCTTTTCGAATTCGCCGCTCATTTTGCCGAACTCGGCGATTTCGGTGGGGCAGACAAACGTGAAATCCTTGGGCCATGAGAAGACGACAAGCCATTCGCCTTCGTAGGTGTCGCGAGAGATGTCGTTGAAGGCTTCTTCTATGTCGAGGGAAACGGTGGCTTTTAGCTCGAAGGGCGGAAAAGTCTGACCGACGCTAATCATGGAAAGCCTCCTTTTGTTAAGGGTGACCCGTACCAAAAACGATAGGATTCGCGCGGGGATTTGTACAAAGAATTGTGCTTGAAAAACTTATTTAGCGGCGGGCTATTATTGCGCCGCGAGAACACGTGGCGGTGTTTTGCGGATGTTACTTTTGCCCGTAGAAACGGTAAAATCTCATGCCTTGTTCCATCGCGGCCATGCGGTGCGCCCATGTTTTGATGCGCTTCTCAATCGCCTTCTTTGTTTGCGCGTCAGGCTTGACGGTCGTGAGGAATTTCGTGAAGCGGATGAGGCCTTCCTTGACCGCTTTCATGTACATATCGGTCTGGTCGTCATGAACGCGGAGGCTAATTCCATTTTTGGCCCAGAGTTCGGCCATTTCCACGAGGCTTGTGGGTTCGGAACCTTCTTCGAAGGCTTGCCATGCCAGGATTGCGGGTTGGTCTTTGACTTCCTGGTTTACGATATAATCGGTGAACGATACCTGCGCGCCGGATTTGCAGCAGCCGACAATCGAGGCGATGAACTTTTTCTTGTCGGCAACGCGGTAAAACGTCTCGCGCGCGATGATGCAGTCGTATTTGTGCATTTCGACGAAGTTCATCGGGTCGTAAGCGGTGATGATGTCTTTTTTGCCTTTTCCCACTGCAACGGATAAGGCCATGCCGCGCGCTGCTATTTCGGGGTCCGGCTCGCGGCCCGTGATGTAAACACCGAACTGGTCTGTGGTGCGGCGCATCCGTGCGCCAAGGCCGGCGGCGAGATCCAAGACGCTCATGTCCTTGGCGAGATTTAAGGGCTTGATGAGCAGGTCGCCGACTTCCTTGTCGGCGGGGGTTACCGCCTCTTCGCCCCACATCTTTTCGGAAATCTCGCCGGGAGCGGCGTGCCAGTACAACGGGGCGCTTGGAGAAAAGCTTTGGTTTTCAAGGGGGCCGGGGGCGTTTTCCGCAAGGCCGGGTCTTCGCTCATTGCTCGCTTGGAAGGGCTTCCAGTCTCCGTCCTTCCAGAAATCCTTGGCGATGCCAACGATGTGCTGACGGATGACGGCGAAGGTGCGTCGCGCTTTGAGGGCGGTTGCTGCGTTCATGGTTCGGCTAGGCGGTGGAAAGTAGGGTTAATACTCTAGCACAAAAAACAGGGTTAAAAAGCCCAGATTTGGCGGAGGCTCACTCACTTGTTTGTTGATAGCCTATCGCGATCTTGCCGAAACGATGAGATTTAATCGCTTGCGCAAAAAACATATGGCTGATGTTTTGGCGATGAAGTGAGTGAAAACTTTTTTAGACTTGTGGGCGGTAGTCTTTAGGCGCTGCCCTGAGTGTTGGAGAGCATGGCGGGGATGACGCCGATTTTGGCCATGGCGCGGTCCCACTTCGAGTCGAGGTTTGAATCGAAAAGGATGTCCTCGTCGAGATCGGTGGTCAGCCAGCCGTTGTTCTTTAGCTCTTCTTCGAGTTGGCCTTCGCTCCAGCCTGCGTAGCCCAGCACCATCATGGCGCGGGCGGGGCCTTTGCCGCTGGCGATGTCTTCAATGATCTGGACCGTGGCGGTGATCGCTACCGTGTCGTCGATGCGGGTGGTTTCTTCGCGCAGGTATTCGCTCGTGTGCAGAACAAAGCCTCTGCCCATTTCGACGGGGCCGCCGTATTGCACCGCGATTTCAGGCGTATAGAAAGAAGTCGGGATGTTAAGCTGTTCGAGGAGCATCGGAAAATCGGCATCGCCAAAGATGCGGTTGATGACCAGCCCCATCGCTCCGCTTGGGCTGTGCGAACAGACGTAGATCACCGAGCGCGCAAAGCGCGGGTCGGGCATTCCCGGCATTGCGACCAGCATTTTTCCCGTTAGCCAGCCCGGCGATACAGGCGGCGTCGCTTTCTGGCCTTGCTTGCCGATTTTCGGCATATTCGAAAAGAGTTGCTTCATGGCGCCTTCGGTGAGTTCCGCACTTGCGTATTGTCCTCTAACTTGCGATTCTTTGGTAGCTAAATTTACTGTCTCACGAGCTAAGGAAAAGACATGATTTTGCGCTGCACCTTTTCCCAAAGGTCAATCATCCGAATAATCTTCCTTTTAACCCTTCTCTTTCTTCCGGCAAAAGCCTTTGCGCTTGCAGGGGATTGGAAGGAAGACAAGGCCGCTTCTGCTCGCCTTATCTCCGGGGTCGAGGGCGTGGGCGAGGAGGAGATCATCCCGCTCGGGCTCGAAATCAAGCTTGCCAAGGGCTGGCACACCTATTGGCGTTCGCCGGGGCAGGCAGGATTGCCGCCTCAGCTGGATTGGAGCGGCAGCCTGACCGATGCGAACAACCTGAGCGCGGCTAATCTGCATTATCCGGCGCCGCGCAGGAGCACCGTTTATGGGCTTGAGACCGTAGGCTATAGCGACAGCGTTGTTTTTCCCGTCGATGCGGTTGTTCGGCGGAAGGGCAAGCTGCTGAATGCCAACGTCAGCGCCGATCTTCTGCTTTGCCTGTCGGTTTGCCTTCCGGCGCATTTCGATCTTTCGCTTTCCGTTCCAGAGGGGCCTTCGGTTGAGGGAGGCGAGGCGCTTTTGCTGCGTTCCGCGCGCGAGCAGTTGCCGACCGATCCGAATGAATCTGGAATTCTTCTGAAGAACGTTTCTACCGATGAGCAAAGCTTGCGGTTTCTTATCGAGGCGCGCGATCGGATTCAGCATCCGGACATTTTTATCGAGTCCGACAATAACGTCGGTTTTAGCGCGCCCGAGGTCAAGGTCGAGAGCGATGGGTTTTCGGCGGAGCTGAAGGTCAAGCCTGTCGATGTTATTCCGGAGGGCGTTACGCTTTCCACGCTTCCGCTTCGGCTGACCATTATCAACGGCGACAAGGCGACCGAGATCAGCACATCGGGGAATTCCATTATCGCGCCGCCGCAGGGGTTTATGCCCGTGAAGCCGTCGTTCACGACGGTGCTTCTTTTGGCGTTGCTTGGGGGATTCATTCTCAATCTGATGCCGTGCGTTTTGCCTGTTCTGTCGCTCAAGATCGTCGGCGTTCTTCGTCATGGGGGCGGGGATAAACCGGCTGTACGAAAGAGCTTTTTTGTGACTGCCGCAGGAATTGTTTTTTCGTTCCTTGTTCTTGCGTCGGTCATGGTTGTGCTCAAGAGGCTTGAGATGAGGCTTGGCTGGGGGGTGCAGTTCCAGCAGCCGGAGTTTCTTATGGTTCTTGTGGTGCTTCTTGTTTTCTTCGCGTCGAACCTTTGGGGATTTTTCGAGATTTCGCTTCCGGGGTTTGTGGCGGACAAGATGACCTCCACGCCCAAGTCGAGGCTTGCGGGGGACTTTGCTACAGGGGCTTTCGCGACGCTTTTGGCGACGCCATGCTCTGCGCCGTTTCTTGGGACGGCGGTGGGGTTTGCGCTTGCTGCAGGGTCGACGGAGATTTTCGGGACGTTTACTGCGCTTGGAGTGGGGATGGCGATTCCTTATCTGCTTGTCGCCGCTTATCCGGGTGCTGCAACTGCGTTGCCCAAGCCGGGGCCGTGGATGGTCCGTTTGCGCCAGCTTCTCGGATTTGTGCTTGCGCTGACGGCCGGATGGCTTGTGTGGATCATGTCGGCGCAGCTTGGCGACCAGCAGGCGCTTATCTTCATGGCGATGATGGGCGCGTTGACGCTTTTTCTTGCGATCCACAAGAGAATTCCTTCGGTGGTAGCTGGTGCCGGAATCGTTCTTATCTGCGGCGGCGCGGCTGCGGTTGTTCTGATGGACAGGACGCCTTTGGCGCAGGCGGCGGAGACCGATCATCGGTGGGTTGCTTATAATCCGGCCACGCTTCGGGCCGATATTGACGAGGGGAAGACGGTTTTTCTTGACGTGACCGCCGACTGGTGCCTGACCTGCAAGGCTAACAAGCTCGTTATTATGCGTAACGACGAAGTCGTTCAGCGGCTTTTTCACAGCGATGTCGTGGCGATGCAGGCCAACTGGACAAATCCCGATCCGGTTGTCACGGAGCTGCTTCAGAAATATGGGCGCTACGGCATTCCGTTCGATGTGGTCTATGGGCCGGGCGCGCCGGACGGCATCGTGTTGCCTGAGCTTCTTGCGCCTTCGACGGTGATGGAGGCCATCACCAAGGCTTCAAAGCCGAGGAACAGCGGTCACCGGACGCGGAAAGTAACGCCCAAGCGCGCGAGCGGCATATCGCCACACGCGCTATGAACGAGTTCTTCGATTTCAGGCGAGGGCGGGGGATAGACCCTGTTCCATGCCGGCGCACTGTCGGGCAGGGCCTCGATGCTTATAAGCCCGGTCTCATTGGGATTGGTCTCCATCACATAGAGGGCGATGCGGCGGCAGACGTGCGCGGGAAATACGCTTTCGATCCGAAACACCCCAGTTTGGCCCGGCGTGCCCGAGACCGTGTGGCCCCAAGGATTGGTTCTGGTGATTTGAACCTGCACGGTTCTATCCATCGTCAAGATTTGCGAGGTGGCTTCGGAGAAGCGCATATTCTCTTTGACGGACGTGGCCGCCATCGTCACGGCCCCCAGAATGATCAGCACGACGGGGAGAATGATCCAGAAATGGGACGCGGATCGGTTGCTTGTGAGGGGCATGGCTCGAAAAAGGCGATTACGTTTGCGAAATTACACGATACTATGCCCCTCAAATCAAGAGGTATTGGTCTTTAGGCTATGATGACATTAAACCTTCTTCCCCCCTTGCGCGAGGTTATTGCGCGGTACGACTTGCGCGCCAGGAAGGCTTTGGGGCAGCATTTTCTATGCGATTTGAACCTGACGCGCCGTATTGCGGAGGCGGCGGGCGATCTTTCCGGGTGTACGGTTTTTGAGATCGGGCCGGGGCCGGGGGGATTGACGCGCGCGCTGGCGGAGACCGGGGCGGCGAAGATTATCGCTTTGGAAAAAGATTCGAGATTCGTTCCGGCGCTTCAGGAGGTTGTTTCTGCCTCGGGCGGCAAGGTTGAGCTTTTGGAAGGGGATGCGCTGAAAACAGATCTTGTTGCGCTTGCGCCTTCGCCGAGGGCTGTGGTTTCGAATCTTCCCTACAACATCGGGACGGAGCTGCTTCTTGGGTGGCTTCGGCAGATCGAGCACTTTAGAAGCCTTACGCTTATGTTTCAGGCCGAAGTCGTCGACCGCATTTGCGCAGCGCCGGGGAGCAAGGCGTATGGGCGGCTTTCCGTTATCTCGCAGTTTTGCAGCGATGCGGAGCGCGTGCTTGAGGTTCCGGCGTCAGTGTTTACGCCGCCGCCCAAGGTTGATAGTGCGGTTGTGAGGTTCGTGCCACGGGCGGGCCGTCCTGCGGATATTCCTCTTTCCGTGCTTGAAAAGGTTACGGCGGCGGCATTCGGGCAGCGGCGCAAGATGCTGCGGTCGAGCCTTAAGGCGCTGGGTGGCGAGGCTTTGTTAATACGTGCAGGGATTGAGCCGACGGAGAGGGCGGAAAATTTGTCGGTTGAACAGTTCGAGGTGCTGGCACGGGCGGTCGATGATAGGTGTAACGGAGGATCAGGGCGCTGAAGCTTAATCCTTGGCGGGAATTCTATTTTTTTTGAATAATCAGCGGCTGCGCCATTTTTCGAGGCAAACCGCCTTCTTGCGCTTTTTCCGGCTTGCTCGAGGGCTTTTTCTTCCGAGGCCATCAGATGCTTCAATTCCGGGGCACGGGTAAAAAGTGTGTCAAGAATATAGTCGGGTGCTCCGGGCCAATCCTCTACCACAAGAGAGCTCATATTTTCGATGATTTTGGGGGTTATACCGGAGATTAAATAGTCCTTTGAGGTATGGGCTATTAATCTCGATATCGAGCATGCCCAGACTCTTTCTTGAGGTCCGGATGCTTCGGCCATTGTACCGATGACGAGCATTGCCGCCATCTTTTGCTGGGCGACACGTTTGAAAAGCGTCGTTTCAACCAGATCGTCGGTGCCTGAGGTGCTTCTTGTGGCAGCGTCCAGGTCTGAAAAAGTGCTGTCAATTATCTTGTTTACAGCTTTTGAGCCGTTCCAAAGGTAATCGCGGAGGTAAGAGGCGACGATCTTTTTTTCGGAAGCTTCTTCTTTGGCGGTTTCAGTCGCTTTTTGCAGAGTAGTTTTTGTTTTACTTTCGATTCTCTCCAAGATTTCCTGGTATTTACTTTCGGATCGTTCCACTACCAAGACGCCTTCGCGGCCTATGATCCTTTCGTGGCGGGCTGCAGATTTTTCGTGTTCCGCCTCTCGCGTCGCACGCCTTTCGGCAGCTTCCACGAGCAGATTCTCATATGTTTTTGTAAGCTCCGGGCGTTCGGGGCCAAAGTGAAAAATCATTTCTTCCATGTATTTCTGTGCTTTTTCGCCGGGTGCCCAGCGTCCTCCAAAGCCTATTGAGCGCGTGAGGATGTTCCATGTGTCATCCAGAAGGGTTTCATTTTGAGGGTCTTTATATAAGGCGTCGCGGCAAGCGTCGATAAAATGCCGGATCGCTTCGCCTTCCGTTCCCGAAGACAAATTCTCAAAAACCTTTAAAACGTTGCCCATGCAGTCCTCATAATGAAGTAAATAATGAGCTATTTTAGCATGGAAAACATTTTTTGCACAGCGGGCTTAAGAAAGGGCGGCCAGGATGCGGCGGGCGTTTTCGAGGATGGGGGAGTCGTCGCAAACGACCGTTACATCGGCTTGCGCGTAGATCGGCTCGCGTTCCGACAGGAGGCGCTCCAGATTTTCCTTTGCGTTACCTTGAAGGAGAGGGCGGTTTCCTTGATGGCTTACGCGGCGTAGCAATACGCTGCGGTCCACTTTGAGCCAGACAGAGACTGCTTTTTTCTTTATCTCCGCACGGGTTTCCGCGTTGATGAACGCACCGCCGCCGAGGGAAAGCACACAAGTGCACTCATTAAGGAGGCGCATGACCGTTTCTCGCTCGAGGCTGCGAAAGGCGGGTTCTCCGCGCTCCGCGAAGATTTGAGGGATGCCAAGACCTGTCGCCGATTCGATCTCGGCATCCGAATCGTAGAATGGGATGGAAACCAGATCGGCCAAGGTTTTTCCCACGCTTGTTTTCCCGGCCCCCATCATGCCCAGAAGAACAATCGGTTTTTTTACAGAAAATTTTTCCAACTTTGACGCGCTCATGCCATAATTCGATGCGAAAATCCTCATTCATCGAACATATCAAGAAAAAACCGGGAGTCGAATAGTGAAATCGCAATCCATTGTTGCCGTAGTCGCGGGTTGTTTGCTATTAGTTATAGCCGGTGGCGCTTTGTGGCTTTCGAACGCCCAAATCATGCCGCCGACGCAAAAAATGGAATTGGTTGTGCCTGATGAAAGGCTTCCTCGCTAGGATAATTTATTCGTCACTGATTCTTGCGGGATCGGTTTCACAGGCTTTTGCGCAAACAACGACCGAATCAAATCTGCGTGGCGCGTATTTCGTGCCCGCCCCTGCAACGCGAAGGGCAGAAGCCGTTCAGCGCCCTCACGTGCATACTCAGGCCGCTAAACTCCCTCCGGTCGTCATCGATCCGGTTTCGAGCGCGTCGCTTCCCCGAATCAGCCCTGAGACCATCGGGCTTAAAGACAAAGATGTCGAAGACCTTGGCGCTGATATGTGGAAGGGCACCAGCCGGACGGTGGCCGAGCGGCTGCTGTCGATGGCTTCGCCTTCGGGGTCCGCCGCGCTCAACTCGCTTGTGCTGAGGTTGTTGAAAACAGGGGCTGTTCCGCCGGAGGGCGATTCGTCCTCGAAACTTACGTCGGAGCGGATCGAAAAGATTGCTCTGTTCGGAGATGCGAACGCGGCCTGGCAATTGGCGCGTCAGGTTGAGTCGAAATTTGTGGGCGGAGGGGCTTTTCAGATTGCGGCGGCTAAGGCTTATCTCAACGGCGACGAGGGCATTTGCAGCCAGATTTCCGAGTATCCGAAAAACCATCCCGGGGGGGATTGGGAGGATTTCTCGATTGTTTGCCGGTTGCGCGCCAACGATCACAAAGCCGCGCAGGTTGCGCTCGATATCGTTCGCAGCGAGGACAATCACGATAACGTTTTCGTGCACATCGCCGACAGGAATATCTTGGGCGGTAGCAAGACGTTGCCTTCGCCGCTTTCTCCGCTTTCGCTTGAGTCGCTGGGGCTTTTGCAACTCGCCAAGCTGCCTGTACCCGATGCGGTTTTTGCACGCAACGATGCAAGCACGAGAGCTTTGTTGCGCATTCCTGCGCAAAAAGACGCGACACGGCTTGTCGTTGCCGAAGGGGCGGCGGAGCGCGGGCTTCTGTCGGCGGCGGAGTTGGCCGAGGTTTATCGGGCATCGACCTTTTCGGCTGAAGCGATGGCTTCCGCTTTGGGGTCCAATGAGTCGGGCGAGCGCTTAAGGGCTCTGCTTTTCAAGGCGGCGGACGCGCAAACCGATCCGGCGGCCAAGGTTGCGTTGGCCTTGAAGTTCGTTCAGTCCGCGCCGCCTTCGTTCCTCAATGGGGCGGGGGGCGTGGTTCCGTTTATGCTCGGCGAGATGGAAGTCAGTTCGGCCTTTGCCAAGAATGCCGCCGCGCTTGCGCGCATTTATATGCTTGCCGACAATTCGGACGCGATGGAGTGGTTCGATCTGGCGAAGGCGAGCAGCCCGCTGGGGGAGGCCGAGATGCAGGCGCTATGGCCGCAGTTTGTGCTTGCGGGGCTGGAGCCTGAGAAAGAGTACGCCGGGGCGTTTGCCAAGTGGTTCAATGCGGCTCTGAAAACTGCCGACGAGGGGACCTTGCGCGATGTCATTGCGCCAACGCTTTTGGTGTTCGATGCGGCGGGGTTGAAGGTTCCCGACTCGGCTTGGGACAAGGTTCTTATGGGGCCGAGCGAGAAAAAGATGTCCATCTCGCCCCTGCTTTTTGAGCGGATGCTTGCGGCTGCTGCTAATGGGAAGCGTGCGGAAACGGTTTTGATGGCCGCTATTGTGGCCGGGAGTGGGGAGCCGTCCTTGACGGAGGCGCTGGGGATTATTTCCTCGTTGCGTGAGGTCGGTCTCGATAAAGAAGCTTCCACGTATGCGCGTCAGACGGTTGCCATGCTGGCCCGGGAAAAATAGGCGCGAATGACCGCTTCCTCTCAGCCAGTTCCGGAATATCGCTTTCACGGAATGATTAATGCCTTTCTCGACATGATGCTTGCGGAGCGCAATGCGTCGGCGAATACGCGCGCGGCTTATGCGCGCGATCTCGGGGATGCGGCGAATTATCTTTTGCGCAAGAAGGTCGATCTTGTCGAGGCGAACGAGGAGGATTTGCGGGGGTATCTGCGGTCGCTTGCGAAAAGCTCGCCGCGCACGCAGGCCCGGAGGCTTTCGGCGTTTCGGCAGTTCTTTCGGTTTCTTTGCTCGGAAAACATTCGCAAGGAAGATCCAACGCGCAGCATCGATGCGCCTAAGCTTGGCAGGCCTTTGCCAAAATGCCTGACGGAGCCGGAAGTGCGGCGGCTTTTGAAAGCGATTGGGGATTTTCCCGAGGACGAGGGCGTGCGGTTGCGCGCGATGCTTGAGCTTCTTTATGCCGCAGGGCTTCGCGTGACGGAGCTTGTTACGCTTCCGGTTTCGGGCATTCAGTTCGACCGGTGCGTTGTTTTGGTGCGCGGCAAGGGCGGGAAGGAACGCGTTGTGCCGCTCGGCGATCCGGCGCTCAAGGCGCTTCAGGAGTGGCTTGGCGTTCGGAAGAAGATGCTTGGGAAGGCGGCATCGCCTTATCTGTTTCCCTCCCATGCGCGCGGGAAGATCGCGCCGATGACGCGGCAGAGGCTGTTTCAGTTGCTTAAGCAATTGGCCGTGTTTGCCGGGCTTGATCCGAAGCGCCTCAGCCCGCACGTCGTGCGCCATGCGTTTGCGACGCATTTGATCGAGCACGGCGCCGATTTGAGAAGCGTGCAAAGCATGTTGGGTCATGCCGACATCGCGACGACCCAGATTTATACGCACATGGCCAACGACCATCTCGCAAAGATGGTGGCCGAGCATCATCCTCTTGCGAAAAGGGCGTCTCGATGATGAAGCCCCACAAGAGAAGCGGGAAGGCCTTTTCGGGAATGACGATCGGCCTTTTGGGAGGATCATTCAACCCGGCGCATGACGGGCATCTAGAGATGAGCCTGTTCGCGCTCAAGCAGATGAAGCTCGATATGGTGTGGTGGCTGGTGAGTCCTCAAAACCCTCTTAAGACGCCCGTCGATACGGCAGACTTGAAAGACAGGGTTGAGAGCGCACGGCGGCTTGCACGGCATCCCCGGTTTGTCGTGACGGACATCGAGCGCGAGTTTGGGACGCGCTACACGGCGGATACGCTTCGTGTTTTGAAAAAGCGGTTTCCAAACGTGCGGTTTATTTGGCTTATGGGGGCGGATAATCTTAAGCAAATTCCGCGCTGGCAGAAGTGGCGGGAGATTTTTAACCTTGTTCCGGTGGCGGTGTTCCGCAGGCCGGGGTATCCGGCGGGGCGGGGGCTTGGAAAAGCCGCGATAAAGTATGACGAGGCGTGGGTGCAGCCCGAAAAAGCCCGAAAATTGGGCGAAAATAACGGGAATGCCTTGCCAATATGGACGATTTTGGACAATAAGCTCAACTATACTTCATCAACAAGACTTAGGAAGGACAACCCCTCGTGGCACTCCTGAAGAAAAAACCGGCACCGAAGAAGGCTTCCAAGCCCGCCGCGAAAAAGCCGGTTTCGAAAAAAGCGGCTCCGAAAAAGGTTCTCAAGAAACCCGCGCCCAAAAAGAAGGCTGCGGTTTCTAAGCCCAAGGCGAATGGCATTCCTGAGCAGATGCTTGATGCGGCGCTTAAGGTTCTCGATGACCGCCAGGCTCAAGATATCGTTGCCATCGAGCTTACCGGGCGCAGCAGCATTGCGGATTACATGATCATTGCCTCGGGCAAGGCATCCCGGCAGGTCGCGGCGTTGGCGGACCATTTGGCCGAGGCTTTCCATAAGCTTGGCGTTCGCCGTGTGACCGTCGAGGGGAAGGAAGAGGGGAACTGGGTGCTCGTCGATGCGGGCGATGTGATCGTTCATCTTTTCAGGCCCGAGGTGCGGAAGTACTACGATCTTGATTCGCTCTGGGCCAAGAAGCCTTCGCGGAAATGAAAATCACCATCCTCGCCATCGGCAAGGCGCGCGGCGTCGAGGCCGAGTGGGGCGCGGAATATCAGAAACGGCTGGGCGATTCGGTCTCGGTGAAGGAATTCGCCGTGTCGAAGTCGTTGCCTCCGGCGGAGGCTCAGAAGGCCGAGGCGCAGCTCCTTATTAAAAACATTCCGGTGAAAAGTTTTGTCGTTCTGCTGGACGAGCGCGGCAAAGACATGACGAGCCGCGAGCTTGCCGGGAAGGTGTCGGAGTGGCAGGATCGCGGGGTCGGGGACCTCGTGTTTATCATTGGCGGGGCGGATGGGGTTACCGACGACGTTCGAAAGCGGGCCGATTTCACTTTGGGATTCGGGCGCTTGACGTGGCCGCATAGATTGGTGCGCGTGATGCTGCTTGAGCAGATTTATAGAGCGAGGCAGATACTCGCGGGGCATCCGTATCATAGGGACTGACCTTGGGGTGGAAATGTTTCAGCAGGAAGATCAATACCTTTGGTACACTACCGAGCGTGGAGGCAGGCAAGAGGACGGATTTTTTGTGGAGCGAACCGGCCGTATTCTGTTTTGGCCGGATAGCAGGCCAACGGCTTATTCGTTGACTCCGGAGGTTGCGGACCTGATCTGCGTGATTAAGGCGCGGATTGAGAAGAGCGATCTGGTTTTTGCGGTTCCGCTCGCGTTTGCCTTATTTTTCCCCAAGAGCTTTTATCGGAGCGAGGCGCTTCAAGAATGGTTTTTGCGGCTAACCCATCACACTTTGTCGCTCGGACTGGGACTGCGTGCGGTGTTGTTGGTCTTTTTGGTTCTGATCGTTGTCGTCAGGCGCGTGATTAAGGACAGAGCAGTAAGAGAATTTCTGAAGTTTTGCTCTTTTGTCGAGCAGAGACCACGGTCTAAGGCCGAGGTTTTGAAGCCGTCGTTTTTGACAAACAAGAACAAACTTGGGGATCTCCCATTTTCCAAGAAGTTCTGGGTTTTGATCGGTGGCTTTTTGATTTATCCGAGCTTCGATGAGTTACGCAGCCCTTATGTGGGCAATTCCATCGTGGCGGGTGCGTTCTTGGCTTTTCTGGCGGTACTGTGCCTTGAATACTGGCGGCGCCAAAGGACGGGTTTGCGTCCAGAACAAGTTAAGACGTTTATGCAGGAAAAGCTTCATTAGCCTATCGTCCGAGTTTTTTATCATTTGCCGTTTCGAGTCTTTTGCCGCGCGGACGCGCGGCGCTGGATTCCGGCTTTCGCCGGAATGACGAATGTTGACAGGGTTCCAGAAGCGGATACGGATTATCTGCGGGGGCTGGAAAATGCCCAGACGAGGCAGATTAGCCAGCCGATCAGGGTCCAGCCGAAGAGCAGGTTTATGACGATGATCGAGATGGTGTTTGGGTGGTCGCGGTCGATGGCGATGAACGACGGCAGGAAGTAGATGCCGATGCTGAAAACCAGCAGCGCAATTCCGCCAACTACAAAGAAGATGCCGCCCAGCAGCTTGCCCGCCAGCGCAGCGATGAACAGAAGCGCGAGCATCCCGACGAGGGATTTGCTGTCCGTTGCTCGTAGAGAGGGCGTTTTGGATGCTTTGGCTGCCGGGGAGTCTATGCCGCAGTGAGGGCATGTTCTTGCTCTGTCACTGACTTGCTGGCCGCATTCGCGGCAGGATACCAGAGACATGGCGTGCTCCTTCAGGATGAGTTTAGCGATTCGGACTGTTTGCGCGCATTTTTTTGCGCTTTCGGCGCGGCGCTGCGTTGGTTACCGATTTTCGCCTTAAGCTTGTTAAAAATTCAACACGCCTTAGCTGATGGTTTCAAGCTGTTATTCGTCGGTGCCGGTGCTAGCTTCTTCTGGTTGGAAGTCGACTCCGTCTCCTTCGTCGCCATTCAAGCGGTCGCGGAGCTGTTTGCCCGTCTTGAAGAAGGGCACGAATTTCTCGGACACCGAAACCGTCTCGCCGGTGCGCGGGTTGCGGCCTTGACGCGCTTCGCGCTGCTTCACCGAAAAGGCTCCAAAACCGCGCAGTTCAACCCGGCTGTTTCGCGCTAAGGCATTGGAGATTTCATCAAAAACCGTATTAACGATGCGCTCAATGTCGCGTTGAAGAAGATGCGGATACTTTTCTGCTAACTGCAAAATCAGATCGGACTTTGTCATTTGGAAAAACCCCTTCAACACCGGGACGAGAAAACGCGAGTCGCATCCAAAAGGTGCCAAAGTCGGTGATCTAAGTCAAGGGCTTGCTTTGCATAACCTATTGGCGCTTATGGCTTTTCTTTATCGACCCAAAAATCGGCCAGTCCTCAGGATCGTTGCATAAGCGGAAAGCTTTCGAGGGCGAGGAGGCAACAAGTTGATTTATTAAGTATTTATACGGGTTACGGGCAGGGCTTATCCCGGTCGCAACTAGAACAGGTGTTTGATGGCGTTTTTTTATTTTTGGACTCCGATGGAGAAGATATATGGCGGAGAAAAAAAATGAAACCGCGCTGATTTGGCACGGCATCCCGAGGTTTTTTGATCCATAAAATCAAATGGGATCTCCGCCTTCGCGGAGATGACGGGGGTGCGAGAGAAGGGGCGGGGCTTATAAAAAGCTGTTTTGAAGCTGTTCGGTGTGGTGAGCGATTTGTCATAAAAAACCGCCGGAACTTTTCGTTCCGGCGGCTTTTTTTATCCGAAGGGAAAGAGGCTTTAGGCCTTTTCTTCCTTCTTCTGAGCCTTCTTGATGGCGGCGCCGAGGATGTCGCCCAAGCTTGCGCCTGAGTCGGACGAACCGTACTCGGCCATGGCTTGCTTCTCTTCCTCGACTTCGCGAGCCTTGATCGAAAGGCCAACGCGGCGGCTGCCCTTTTCGATGCTCGTGATCTTCGCGTCGACCTTTTCGCCGACTGCAAAGCGGTCCGCGCGCTGCTCGGAGCGGTCGCGGGCCAAGTCGCCACGGCGGATAAAGCCGGTGAAGCCACCAGCCGCATCGCCGAGCGTCACTTCGATGCCATTCTCCTGAACGGCGCTGACGGTGCCGGTGACGATGTCGCCCTTCTTGAAGTTGACCTGGACGCTTTCGAACGGATCCTGCGTGAGCTGCTTGATGCCCAGGCTGATGCGTTCCTTCTCGCTGTCGATGTCGAGAACCTTGACTTCGACGGTCTGGCCCTTCGTATACGCCTTGATGGCTTCTTCGCCAGCTTCGTTCCATGACAGATCCGACATATGCAACATGCCGTCGATGTCGCCATCGAGGCCGATGAACAGGCCGAATTCCGTGATGTTGCGGATTTCGCCGGACAGCGTGCTGCCGATGGCGTGCGTC
>CAZLIG010000001.1:0-37390 GCA_964559415.1 uncultured Rhodospirillaceae bacterium | reverse complement strand
GAGGCGGACAAAGCACAAGCAATGAACAGAATGTTTGGTTTGACGAGCAAGAATAACGTCAAAACGCTCATGAAGATCATGCCGGAAGCATAGGACCGCCGAGGCTTTGCCCTTCTCGCTGGGCCTGCTTCAAGCACATAGGACAGAAAGACGATGACAAAAAACTGGAGTGCGGCGATGTTGCCCGCCTTCAGGTCGTTTACTAAAGGGCCGTAGTCGAAGGCTACTGCCAAGGAAACAGGCATAAGCAGAGAGAGTTTTGATCTTGTGCGCAGCAGAAGCAGCATGACTCCCATCGCGAAGAGGACCGTCTTTGCAGATGAGAAGAGGAAAAAGGCCCATGAGTAGTCGAGCGGCGAGGCGGCGAATGCTGCGTAAAGCAGCGGGGTGCCGGGAATGTCGAGGCCATGCTCGTAGAAACGATGATCGACCTTGTTCACCGCAAAAAGGCGGAGGTCGTTCGTTTTTTGCACATAGGCATCGAAGGTAGCGACGTATTTTTTTAGGTCGACGTATGGGCTTTTGAGCTCGCCCTTGGTTAGTTTTGGCCCTAAGCCTACAGCCCAGTACTGATAAAAATCGACGCCGACGTTTCGTTCCAAAAGGTATTTGGTCGTGTGTCCGCTCACAAGCAATAGCGCCACAGCAAAGATGAAAAGCTTTATATAAAAGACGGTCTTTCTTTTATTGGAGCCTTCTGGGGTGCGTAACGAAGTAATGGCGGCTCTCCATCCCTTTTATTTTTTCTTTTTTCCCTCGTAGGGATTTTCGCTCTTCTTTGTTTGCCAGCGGATGGGGACGCCTTCGAGTTTGAAGGTGTCCCGAAGCCCATGCGTGAGAAAGCGCAGATAGCTTTCGGGCAGGTCGACGGGTTTGTTGACCCACATGGCAAAAGTCGGCGGGCGGCTTTTTATTTGCGTCATATAGCGCAGTTTGATGCGTCGGCCTGCGGTAATGGGCGGGGGGTGCGACTCTTCCATCGTTTCGAGCCATCGATTTAGTTTTCCTGTCGAGACGCGCACATTCCAGTTTTCGTACATACGCATGGTTTCGCGCATCAGGTCTTTCAGGCCTTTGCCTTCGAGAGCGACGACCGGAACAAGGGGGACGCCCTCGACTTGAGCCAGCGACACGCGCGCTTTTTCCCGGATCTGTTTCGCAACTAGTTTTTTGTCCTTGACCAAATCCCACTTGTTTAGCGCGATGACCAGTGCGCGGCCTTCCTCGATCACGTGGTGCGCGATGATTAGGTCTTGCTTGTCGAAAGGCTGCGTTGAATCGAGCACGAGGATGACGGCGTTTGCCAGACGGATGGCGCGCAATGTTTCTTGGACGCTTAAGCGTTCAAGCGCTTCTGTAACACGAGCCCGGCGGCGCATCCCTGCCGTATCGATCAGGCGGACGGGCTTGCCGTTGTGTTCCCATGCAATCGGAACGGCGTCGCGGGTTAGGCCGGGTTCGGGGCCGGTCAGCATTCGATCTTCACCGATAAGCTGGTTGATCAGCGTCGATTTACCCGCATTGGGGCGACCGACCACCGCGAGAATGAGGCTTTTTTCTTCGGACTCTTCCTCATTTTCGCCCTGTTCTTCCGGCGCGTACTTGTTTATCGCTTGGTACAGCTCCATCATGCCATCGCCGTGAGCGGCGGAGATTGGCAGCGGTTCTCCGAAGCCGAGAGAGGTTGCCTCCTGCATTCCTTGAGGCAACGTCTCGCTTTCGCACTTGTTGCCGAGGAGCACGATGGGTTTTCCCGTTTTGCGGATTTCGCGCGCGATTGTCTCGTCTTCTGCCGTCAAGCCTGCCCGCGCATCGACGATGAGAAGGATGACGTTGGCCTGTTTGAAGGCTTCTTTGGTCTGCTGGGCGGTTCGGGCAGAGAAGCTGCCTTTGGCTCGCACCGCTTCGAGGCCTGCGGTATCAATAGCGCGGAACCTGAGATCGAAGAGATGGCCTTCGCCTTCGCGCCAGTCGCGCGTGACTCCCGGCTCGTCATGGACAAGCGCCATTTGCTTTCCGACAAGGCGATTGAAGAGCGTGGACTTTCCGACGTTCGGGCGTCCGGCAATGACTACTGTAAAGGACATTATATATTTACCGCAATGCGATCAGTTTTCCGTCGTCGGTCACAACGTAAAACGTCTTGTTGACGACTATTGGCGAGAGATATACAGGCCTGCCAAGATCGATTTTTGTTTCCGTCGCTCCGGTCTCCGGCGAGAAGCTGGTTAGCGTTCCCATCGAGTTTACCATCCAGAGCTTTTCTCCCGCGAGGATCGGGCCTGTCCATACGACGCGGTCCGAAGCTTTGTCGGCAGGGTCTTCGTTTTTCTGCAAGTTTGAGACCCATATCGGGCGTCCGCTTTTGCGGTCAAGCGCAATCAACTGGCTGTCGTTACCAAAGATGAACACTGTATCTCGCGCAACGACGGGGGTGTTGATGCCGCCGATTTCGGATTCCCAGATGCGTTCTCCGGTTCGCTGGTCTATCGCCGCGATGCGGCCGCTATGGCTTATGGCGAAGACTTGTCCTCGGTCGATGACCGGGAGACCGCGAATATCCGCGATAGCGGGAAGAGCGCCCACTTGCGCAGGGGCGGCGAGCGTGTAGTTCCAAGACACACGGCCATTCTGCGTGCGCAGGCCGAAGAGTTCGCCGGAGTTATAAGCGACAATAACAACGTCGCCCTGCACTGCCGGGCTTGCCGCGCCCATGAGGGCCGCACTTTCGGTGATGCCGGATTGGCGCCAAAGGACCTGGCCATCGGTGGCGTCGACCGCATTCAGATCGTTATCGACGCTCACGACATACACGCGGTTGTCGAAGACGGCGGGTGCGGCGCGCAACGGCTTTTGCAGCGATCTTTGCCACTTCGTTTTTCCGGTTTTCATTTCGAGCGCGTAGACATCGCCGAAACCGGTGGTGGCATAAAGCGTGTCGCCGTCGATTGCCAAGCCTCCGCCCATCGCGGGTTCGTCACTGCCTTTGGGAGTGGTGTCCGTTTCCCACACTCTTTGCCCTGTTTCGGCGTCGAAGCTGCGGACGCGGCCCTCGGCATCCATCGTGAAAACATAGCCCCGAGCCGCGACAGGATGCGCGATAAGCTTGAAGTCGGAACTTGATCCCGCGCCGATGTCAGCTTTCCAGAGAATGCCGGGGGTAACGGATGCTTGCGCATTCGGAACCGCGTGTTGGCTGTCGTATCCGGCCTGAGGCCATGACAGGTTCACGACTTCGCGCGGCAATGTCGGCTTGACTGAAGCTGCGAGTTCTTTGTCGGGCTCTATAGCCTTTGTTTGCTCAATCACGGCGATGCGTTCGCCTTTGACCGTTGAGCCAATCTTGTTTTTGGTTCCGCCGCACGCGGCAAGCGCCACCGCTGCGGAAAGCAAAACGGCGCGGTTCAATGCTTTTCGGTTCATAAGCCTTACCCTAGTTAAGAGTACGAAGAACATCAGTCGCGCGGGACGCGAGGCTGCGCGGAGCTTGGGTGTCTTGCGACAACCGAGAGAAGATGGCTTGGGCCGCCGCCTTGTCTCCCTTGCGTAGCGAAAGGTAGCCTTGCGCTTCGAGCGCGGAATACCGGAAGGCCGCATCGTCGGCAGTCAACGGTTTCAATCTTGCGAAAAGCTCTTCGGGATTCCCTGTGTCCATCTGGGCCTGGACAGAAAGCAACGTCGCCAAATCGCGAAGCGTGCGATCGGCTTTTTCATCCGCTGCGAGCTTGTCGAAGGTGGCTGCCGCCTTGGCATTGTCGTGCTCGTTAAGCGCCAAAGCGCCGGCGCGCAAAGAAGCAAGCGCCGCATGGCTTGAGCCTTTGTATTCTTCGGCGAAGTTCTCAAGCAGGTTTATGTTCTTTGAAATTTCGGGCGCTTCGGTGTTTGCCACCAAAAGCTTCTGGGTGAGCTTGCGGTTATGCTCCATCTTCCAAGACCGGTAGGCTGTCGAACTGGCGGTCGATACCACAATGCCAACGGCAGCGAGGACAACCCAAAAGCCATACTTTTTCCAAAGCGCTTCAAGCCGTTTACGTTCGAAATCTTCCTGAACCTCTTGCAAGAAATTGTTATCCGTCATGAGTAAGCCGTTCTGTCCCTGAATTTTGCCTGCGGTTCATCAGGAACCGCCCGGTCTCGCCAAGTTCAACATAAAGTCTTGTTCCTTCAGGGTCTAGACCCAATTTACCAAAGCCCCTGCCCTTCTCAAAGCTTCGCGACAAGTGGCCTATTTAACTGATTTTGCTTGACCGTTTTAACGCCCTTGCGTATGAGTTTTCTCTCGCACGCATAGATCTTCCGGGACTGCGGGCGATGCATTAACTCCAAACGAAATTTAGGAAAGATTATGGCCAACCACAAATCCGCTAAGAAGCGCGCACGCCAGACCGTCAAGCGCAATGAAGTCAATCGTTCGCGGCGCTCGACGATCCGCACCTTGTCCAAAGAGGCGGAAGTCGCTGCCGCCTCGGGTGACGTTAAGGTTGCTATCACCGCCTTGCGCAAAGCCGAATCCGCTCTTGCGAAGGGCGCAGGGAAGACTCTGCATTGGAAAACCGCTGCACGCAAAACGTCTCGTCTTGCGAAGCGCGCCAAGGCTGCCAAGAAAGCGTAATTAGTTCCCTCTTTTGGCTTTACCAATCGCCGCATCAGAATTAGATGCGGCGATTTTTTTTATTTCATTTTTTGTCTTTACATCGTGAATATCTTCGTTTCGTTTTTTGTTCTCGCGTTTTTTTCAGTGACAAGAAAAATTTTTCCCAACTGTGAAAAAATTTTGGCGCGTTCTCTCTTCGGACCTGTGGACAAGTGCGCGCGGTTTGATCTATGGTCCTCTCGCTTTTGGATGCGCGTCTCGTAGACATGGATCGAAACTATGAACGGATACAGATCACAGCCCGTTTCTGATTATCGTCTCTACGGCGCCTCTCCTTTCTTGGCTCGCTCTACATCCTAATTCAAGTCTGTCTGGATTATCCGGAGGATTTCTTCGGGTGCGCGGTTTCTTTTTGTCAGAGTGTTTCCTACGGGGTTGTGATGAAGGTTCTATCGAACGTGATTTCCAAGGAAGATGATTCCGAAAATCCCGAGGCGGCCTTTAGTAGCCTTCGATCTTCTCTTCGTATCCGTTTTGGTGAAACCGCTTTTCGCAGATGGCTTGAGCCCATGACGGGCGAGGTCGTTCACGACAGCAAGACCGGTTCGGACTGCGCCGCGCTCGTACTCCCCACGCGCTTTATGCGCGATTGGGTCGAGGCTCATTACGGCGAAGCCATTCTTTCCATGTGGCAGGAAATCGTGCCTCAGGGAGCTGTTACATTTTCTGTGTTATCTCCACTCTCGAAGGCCGCACAGGCCAAAACGGCCATTGACGCCGCTGCCGTAACGCCGTTGGCGCCTATAGGTCGGCCTCTGCCCCCTGCTTCTTCAGCCCCGGAGAGCTTTATTGGGGATCTGTCAGCGGATCTTGATTCCCGGTTCACATTCGACAATTTCGTCGTTGGAAAATCAAACGAGTTGGCTTATGCCGCCTCCCGGCGCGTCGCAGATACGGAGAATCCGGCTTTTAATCCGCTTTTCCTTTATGGCGGCGTTGGTTTGGGTAAAACGCATTTAATGCACTCGATAGCGTGGCATATCCGCAAAAATTACCCGCATCGACGCGTCATCTATATGTCGGCGGAGAAGTTTATGTACCAATTCGTACGTGCCCTCCGCTTCAGGGATACCGTTTCGTTTAAGGAACAATTCCGTTCTGTTGATGTTTTGATGATCGACGATGTGCAGTTCATCAGCGGCAAAGATTCCACGCAGGAAGAGTTCTTTCATACTTTCAATGCCTTGGTAGATCGCAACCGGCAGGTCATTATATCTGCGGACAAGTCACCCCAAGACCTTGATCGCATGGAAGAGCGGTTGAGGTCGAGACTGGGCTGGGGCTTGGTGGCCGACTTGCATCCTGTTAGCTACGAATTGCGATTGGGGATTCTTCACGCGAAAGCAGAGAAGCTTGGTTGCCCGGTGCCGGACAAGGTTATGGAGTTCCTCGCTCATAAGATCGCGTCGAACGTGCGCGAACTTGAGGGGGCCCTTAACAGGATTGTTGCTCATGCCCAACTCGTTGGTCGCACAATCTCCCTTGAGATGACGCAAGAAGTTCTTTCCGATATGTTGCGCGCCTCGGAACGCCGCGTAACGATTGACGAGATTCAGAAGAAGGTCGCGGAGCATTACAACGTTCGAGTCGCGGATATGCATTCCGCCCGGCGGTCGCGGGCTGTCGCTAGACCGAGGCAAGTCGCGATGTATCTAGCCAAGCAATTGACGCCGCGCAGCCTTCCGGAGATCGGGCGCAAGTTTGGGGGGCGCGATCATACAACGGTTATTCACGCCGTGCGCAAAATCGAAGAGCTTTCGGCCTATGACGCTTCGTTTAGGGAAGACGTCGAATTGTTGCTGCGGCTTCTTAGAACCGCGCATTTCGACGAAGGCAAGGAGACAAGCCCTGCAACGGAGCCCGAGATTTTCGATCCGATTAAGCGGGATTAGTTATCGGGGCATACTCGGCACTACGTAAAACATCAGGCAGGAAAAACTTGCGATGCTGATGACGAGATACGTCAGTTGCGCGCCAGCAAATCTGAGAAAGTCCGAACTCCACGTATAGTTGGAGCCGAACGCGTGCATGAGTCTTGCCGCGACAAGGCCAGATCCAAGCAGGTGCAAAGCCTCCGGGGGCATGCCAGCCATTTCCCCCACGGCAAGCAGTATCAGGGCCAGCGGCACATACTCCCCGAAGCTCGAGACCAAGGCCTCGGCTCGCAAAAGCTCTCGATTTCCCCCCCTTGCCCCTTTGTCCTGACGCCAGGCTCTCAACATATTGAACGAGAGAACCATTAAAAAAAGCCCCAATATTCCAGCGTAAAGAAGGACCACGTGAAGGTTTGGCATTTCATTCCTCTTGGTTAATTTCGAAGGCCGAACTATTATTGTGGGAGAGTGATTTTTTGTGTTTCGGAAGGGCTTGAATTAGGGAATAAACGGACTGTATAAGTAAACGTACTATTAACTTTCCTGTGGTCAAACAAGAAGATTCTATTGATAGAGCTTTTGCTCCGGAGATGTCCTTTGCTGCACCCGCCGCTTCACCTCCTCGAAAGACGGAGGAAATTCTTCCTGCTAACGGCAAGCGCGTTGCTCGCTTTTTCAGGGACTTGCTCTTTTGCCTTTGGCGCCCCTTCGGGCGTTGCCATCCCGAATTCATCCAACGATGCTGCTTCCGCAGGCGCGATTACGCCCAGCGCGCCGCCTGCTCAAGGCTATGCAGCCGACACCTATCCCATGCGGCCCGTCTCCACATCGGGAGTATCGGTGCCTGAACCTTCGTTGCCCACAACTGTCGCCCAAAATACGGCACAGAAAAAGATTGTTCCGAGTTCTTCGGGTATCGAGATCCTCGCGCCTCCTCCTGCTTCAGCGTTCTCAAACGACCCTACGAAGCTTGCCGAACAAGCCACGGCCGCCGCTCTTCAGGCGCAAGTCGATGCGGATGTAGATTCTTTGAAAAAGGAACGCGACTATAACGCTAAATCGTTCCAGAGGGCGTCGAGCGGCCTTCTTCCTTTGTCGCCGGATCAGATCCGCGACTTTATGAAGAGGCTGGAACAGACTCAACACGCAGCGCAGCCCCCTTATGAAGGTACGCCCAAAGGGATCACGCGGCTGATTCCCGTGTCCCTTGATCCGGGCGTTACGCCGCCGCAGATCAATCTGAATGCGGGTTTTGTCACCACCGTTACCATTGTGGATTCAACCGGCGAACCTTGGCCCATTCTCGATGTCGGCATCGGCGGGAATTTCGAAGTCTCTTCCACTCAAGCCGGATCGCACGTTGTTCGCATCATGCCTTTGACGCGCGTTGGCGTGGGTAACCTTTCGGTGATGCTCAAAAATCTTGCTACGCCCGTCATTTTCAAGCTCTCTTCCGGCGGCCCGACCGTTGATTTGCGGTATGACGCTCGCATCGATAAATCCGGGCCTCAAGCCAAGCCTCAACTCGTCGACCGCGCCTCGCGGCCCGAGGCCGGTGACGGCACGCTAGCCCAGTTTCTTGAAACCACGCCACCTGCCGGCGCCAAGCGCATCAAGGTAGGCGGGCTCGACGCTCGCACCAAAGCTTGGGCTATCGGCGAGAAGGTCTATTTACGCACACCGCTCACGCTGCTCTCGCCGGCATGGAATGCGAGCATGGTGTCTCCGGACGGCACTTCCGTTTATGAAGTAGGCTCTGCGCCCGTTCTGTTGCTGTCGGACAACGGCGCTCTCGTTCGCGCTCAAATTTTGCGGGAAGAAGAACATGACAACTAATTTCGAAAACGAAAACGGCGATAACAGCGAGAACAACAACGAGAACGAGTTTTCGGAAATCGAAGAAATGGGTCCGGGGGACGAGTCGTCCTCGAAAAGCGGCGCTATCGGCAATATTGCCGAGGCATGGCATACGAATCCGTTGTTCAAGTTTACCGCGCTGGTGGTCGGCGTTTTCGCCGTTGGCGCGGCGGCCATTAAATTCTTCGGCCACAACGATACGAGCAAGGAAGTTGCGCATCTCGCGCGCCCGCCCGCTATCAAGGAAGCGCCGGGCGGTGCGGCATCGCCCTATCATCGTCAGCAAACCGAACTTGCCAACAATGAACGCATTCAGCGCGCCCTTGATACGAATGGAAGCGCTATTCCCACGCCCATCGGCCAAGCGAGCGAAGTCTCGAACAACAACTCACTCGGAAAAGAAGCCGATCCTATGAAGGAGCTTCGCGCCGAGACCGACCAGCTGCGGCGGCAGATGCAGCAGCAACAGCAGCAGGCCGTGCAGCAGCGGCGCGGCGACGGCTTTGACAACTCGCTTGCCGAGGCCATGCAAAAGCAGCTTACCCAGTTGATGTCGAGCTGGCAGGCTACAGGGATGAAGGCCGTTACCGTATCCACCAAGGACGATAAAGGCGCCGCAGGGCGTGGCGGGGGCGGGGGCGACGGAATCATCGGCGGCGGCGGAGACATTCCATCCGGCGCGACCGGCGCAGGCGGAAGCCCTGTGGCGGAAGAACAGAAACCCATCGTACCTGCGGGAACCGTTAGCTATGCGCAGCTTTTGTCGGAAGCTAATTCGGACGTCCCCGGTCCAATCCTCGCCCAGATCGTTTCCGGCCCGCTTACCGGTGCACGCGCTATTGGGGCGTTTCAAGTTGCCGATGGGTATGAGAAATATCTGGTTATGAAATTCTCTTTGGCGGACCGAAACGGAAAGGATTATCCCATCAACGCCATTGCGCTTGATCCGGAGACCACGCTTGGCGGCATGGCGACTGAAGTGGATGAACGTTATTTCTCTCGGGTTGTTCTCCCCGCCGCAGCCTCCTTTATCCAAGGCGTTGGGCAGGCGATGGGCCAAGGCGGGACCTCCATCACCACAAACGGCTCGGTTACCATTACGACACAGGCCGAATCCGGGTTCAAACAAGGCATGTATTCTGGCATGGGGCAGGCCGCCAACACCGTCGGCCAGTTTTTCCAACAGCAGGCGAACTTGACCAAGCCGTTGGTCCGCGTCGCGCCGGGCACGCCTTTTGGAATGTTCTTTCTGACCGCCGTGAGAGATCCAAAGTCGGTGGCTCAGTCGGCTGCCGATATGTCGGGGCAAGGGTATAATGTCAACTATGCTCCGGGCGAAGCCGATTATAGTGGCGGCGCGTCGGGGGGTTCCTATCAAAATGGGCCTTATACCGGGATGAATAATGGGTATAATAGCGGCCGCCTCACCTCTGGACGCACCGGCAACTTGCCTTACGTCCATCAGCAAAACTATTGATCGGACGCGCGCGTCCGTTAAACGCAGGAGCTTGTAATGACAGATAACTTCGGCTCAGGGCCGCAAGATCGCAACGAAAATATGTCGTCTGAGACGGCCTTGGAAGACACTGAAGACTCTTCTCTGGAGGCGCCTGCCGAGGCTCCCTCCGAATACGAATTTTCCGACGGGCTTCCGCCCGAAGAGCAAATAGTCGTCCCGGCCAAAAGATCGGCCCTTCTTCCCGTTGCCGTTGCTCTTGGCGGCATTGCTTTGCTCGGTGGCGCGGCTTGGTGGCATCTGAACGGGGACTCTTTGCCCGGCGTTGAGAGTCCGAAGCCTTCTTTTGCAGAAAAAGTGCCTCAGCCTCAAACAACTCTTCCCGAGGCTACGCAGGTCAGCAGCGTTCCTCCTCTCTCTCCGGAACCGGCTCCTTCCTTCGCGCCAGCCGTTGAACCATCGGGAGCAGCGCCCACCACTTCATCTATACCAGCGCCACCGCCCCTTCCTGCCAATCCGCAGGAACCCGCTCCTGCTGCGCCAGTCGTTGTTGCCGCCAACGTCGGCTCTAGAGCCGTTCAGGCTGTGCCGTTGCCGCCGCCGGTTTCTTCGCAGGCGATTGCCCCGCAAACCACCGGCTCTGGAACGCAAGTCAAGAGCGATACCGACACCCGAATCGAAGCGTTATCGGCGCGCGTAGAGGACCTTCAAAAGGCACTCGATCAGGCTAACGAAAGGCTGTCTCACTTTTCGGCCATTGATGGAGCGCCCGTCTCGGCGGAGAGCCTCGATCAGAGAATAGCCAAGCTTGAAAAGCGTTTGGGCCGTAAGGCTGCGCCTAGCAAAGCTGCCGATGACTTGGCATTCGACGAGGTAGCGGCACCCGCCCCGGTCAAAAAGGTCGTTAAGCCGTCCGCTCCGAAGACACGCAAGGTTGTTGCCAAAGCTGAGCCAACCCCTTCTTGGGTGTTGCGCGCGGCCTCTACCGGGGAAGGTTGGATTTCCCAAAGCGCAGACTCCAAAGAGCTGAAGAAAGTTCACGTGGGCGATATGGTTGCGGGAGTTGGTAAAGTTACCGCTATTGAGCCTCAGGGCGATTCTTGGATCGTGCGCGGAACAAAAGGTTCAGTTCAGTAAGTTTTCCATTAAGAAATCGCCCCCCTTCGGCGCAATGCGCCGAAGGGTTTTTTGTGCTTAAATTAATACCACATTCTCTTGCATTTTGACGCTAAAACAGCCATCTAAAAGAGCACGTAAATATTTGCGTTAACACTCACCCCAAGCTGACGTTCATAATGATTGCTTCCATCGTCCGTAAAATCTTTGGTTCCCACAATGACCGCGCGTTGCAGGCTCAGACCCCTGTCGTTGCGCAGATTAATGCTTTGGAACCGCAATTTAAGTCCTTATCCGATGAGGAGCTTCGCGGCAAAACCGACGAGTTCAAAGCGCGTTTGGCGAAAGGGGAAACACTTGATTCTTTGCTTCCCGAGGCTTTTTCGACAGTTCGCGAAGCCGCCTGGCGTGTTTTGGGCCAAAGGCCCTTTGACGTTCAGCTACGCGGCGGGATGGTTCTGCATCAAGGCAAGATTTCGGAAATGCGCACCGGCGAAGGCAAAACTCTCGTCGCCGTTCTGCCTAGCTACTTAAACGCCTTGACAGGTAAGGGCGTGCATATCGTCACGGTCAATGACTACCTTGCCCGTCGCGACAGCGCGTGGATGGGGCGGATACACAACTTTTTGGGCCTTTCGGTGGGATGCATCGTCCACGGGCTCGATGACGACGAGCGTAAAGTTCAGTACGCCGCCGATATCACCTACGGCACAAACAACGAATTTGGCTTTGATTATCTGCGCGACAACATGAAATTTGCGCAGGAAGACCTCGTTCAACGCGCGTTTAACTTCGCCATCGTGGACGAAGTGGACAGTATTTTGATCGACGAGGCGCGCACGCCGTTGATTATTTCCGGCCCCGCAGAAGACTCGTCCGAGCTTTATATCCGCGTCAATGAAGTTATTCCCAAGCTGGACCCGACCGACTATGAGAAAGACGAGAAGGCAAAAACCGTCGTTCTGACAGAACAGGGTAACGAACGTATCGAAGTCTTGCTTGGAGAGGTCGGACTGCTTGCGCCCAACTCCAGCGGTTTGTACGACCCCGCCAACGTGTCGATCGTTCATCATGTCAATCAGGCGCTCCGCGCCCATAAGATGTTCGCCAGAGACGTCGATTATATCGTCAAGAGCGACAAGGTTATTATCATTGACGAGTTCACGGGGCGCATGATGGAAGGCCGCCGGTATTCGGATGGGCTTCATCAAGCCTTGGAAGCAAAAGAGCACGTCTCGATTCAACGCGAAAACCAGACGCTGGCAAGCATCACTTTCCAAAATTACTTCCGCCTGTATCCGAAACTTTCGGGCATGACGGGGACGGCTTTAACCGAGGCTGCCGAGTTTGCTGAGATTTACAATCTTGAAGTCGTCGAGATTCCCACGAATGTCCCCGTCATTCGCAATGACATGAACGACGAGGTTTATGGCACCCTTGCGGAGAAAAACGAGGCGATCATTAAGCTGATCGACGACTGCCGGAAGCGCGGGCAACCGACGCTTGTCGGCACAGTGTCTATCGAAAAGTCTGAATTTCTTGCGGGTCTTTTGAAGAAGAAGGGCGTTCCGCACAGCGTTCTCAATGCGCGTTTCCATGATCAGGAGGCCACGATTATCGCCCAAGCCGGTCGGCCCGGGGCTGTCACCATTGCCACCAACATGGCTGGCCGAGGCACCGACATTCAGCTTGGCGGCAATTTCGAGGCGCGCCTCGGTGAGTTGAAAGCTCAGGGCGAACCCGACGCTGCGACCGTGGCCGCTTTGCGCAAGGAAATCGACGAGGCTCGCGAGCAGGTTCGCAAGGCGGGCGGCTTGTTCGTGATCGGCACCGAACGGCATGAATCGCGCCGCATTGATAACCAGCTTCGCGGTCGTTCCGGACGTCAGGGCGACCCGGGCGCTTCGATGTTTTTCCTATCGCTTGAAGACGATCTAATGCGCATTTTTGGCGCGCACAATCAGACTCAGGCCATTCTTGCGAGGCTCGGGCTTCGTGACGGCGAAAAGATTGCGCACCCGTGGATTACCACGGCGCTGGAGAAGGCCCAACAGAAGGTCGAGGCTCACAACTTCGACATCCGCAAGAACTTGCTCAAGTTCGACAATGTCATGAACGACCAGCGCAAGGTCATTTATGAGCAACGCCGTGAAATTATGGCTTCGGGCGATGTTTCCGATTTCATTCGCGAGTTTCGCGAGGAAATCATTCACGACATGGTACGGAGCGCCATTCCGCCGCATTCTTACGTCGAACAGTGGGATATTGAGGGATTGCAGGAACACATTAAGGACGTTTTGGCGCTTGATCTGCCCGTGCAGGAATGGACAGCGGAAGGTAACGCCAGCGAAGTCGAGATCGAAGAGCGGGTTAGGAAAGCCGCCGAAGATAAGATTAAAGAAAAGACTTCGATCATCGATCCGAGCGCTTTGCGCCATGCCGAAAAAGCGGCGCTTCTTGGAACGCTCGATCAGGTTTGGAAGGAGCACCTTTTGGCGCTCGATCAACTGCGGCAGGGCATCCATTTGCGCGGCTATGGTCAGCGCGACCCGCTGAACGAATACAGCCGCGAAGCCTTTGGTCTTTACGAAATGATGCGTGGCGCCGTTAAGGAGAAGGTTACAAAGACGTTGATGCACGCGGGAATGCAGTTGCCGTCGATGGAAGAGGTTCTTGAGCGTCAGCGCGCAGCCGCCATGACCGAATTGAGCGGCGCCGAGGCGGCAGGAGCTTTTGGCGAGGAACTCCCAGAGGGCATGGTCGTGCGGAGCGGTCCGATGGGCGTTGTGCCCTTGCAAAACCAACCTTTTGATCCAGCCAACCCGGAAACATGGGGCGATACCCCGCGCAATGCGGCTTGTCCATGCGGTTCCGGCAAGAAGTACAAACACTGTCACGGAGCCGCCCAGTAACAGGAGTTCTTTTTGCCCTTCCCTTTTCTGCAGCCGAAAAGAAACTATCCTCTCGCTGCTTCATTGGCCCTGCTTGTTTTCATTGGGTGGCCGATCAGCGATGCTTTTCTAAAAATGGCGCGGGAGGCCGGGGTGCCGCAGGGAGAGATTCTGCTGATTTGCGGTGTTGCCAGCATGGCGACAATTTTTGCCTTTACTGCTGCGAGAGGCACCCTTGATCACTTGAAGCCCAATAGATGGTACGGTCTGGTTGTCTTGGGGTTATTGCAGTTTGTCGGGTTCGCGTTTTGGATGGCCGCATTACCGCTGCTCCCGCTCGCAAATATGTACGTTGTCTCGTTTCTCGCGCCGATGGTAGTGGCGTGCATGGCATCGGTTGTCCTTAGGGAAGTTATTGGCTGGAAGCGAGGGCTAGCCATTGTAGCGGGATTTGTCGGAGTGACGATTGCCGTTAACCCCGTCCATCTTTTTGTGAACGAAGGGTCGTGGGTTCCCTATGTTTTCCTCGCGGGAAATATGCTTGCCGCATCGACACAGATGTTTCTGCTCCGGCTGGTGTCCGATAAAGAAAAGTGCGAAAGCACCGCTTTTTATTCGCGGCTTATCCTGGCCATCGGCGGAATGTTCTTATGCTGCTGGAGCGGCATCGTTGCGATGGAACCTTGGGTTTTTGCGGCTTTGTGCGGAGCGGGCGCTTTGGGCGGCATCGGGTGGACTTTGCTCGCGCAGGCCTACAGGCACGCCCCGGTGGTTGCGGTTGCTCCTTTTCAATATACTCAAATTATTTGGGGCGGGCTTTTGGGGTTCTTGGTTTGGGGGGATGTTCCGAAACCGCCGCTGCTCTATGGATCGGTGGTGATTATCGCCTCCGCTTTATATCTCTTCCGGCAAGAGAGGCGCATCAGCCGCACAATGCCGCGTATCGATTAACACAAGTCAAAATTCAGGGCTCTTGGGGGCGGTAAACTTTTGTTTACCGCCCCCTAGCCCCTGAGGACCCATGACTGCCTCTTTGGCTCCTGCCGGATTGGAAGACTATTTGGCATCGTCCAGAGCTTCCGCACCGGAATATCGAGACATGTTTCTCCATCAAGGTGCTTGGCACTGGGATATTGACGGGTGCACTGTGGAAAACGAGCCGGTTCACGTTCAGGCGTGGATCGATGCCGCCGCAGCTTACGGCGTAAGGCTGACGGACGAGATGTTCGACCAACTGCACGACATATCCGTTCTGCAGGATGACGGCAGCATGAAAATGGCGCGGCAGTATTTGCGGGGTTCAGATCCTGCCGTGATCGCGTGCTGGATTATCGGCAAGCAGGGTTCCGAAAATGCGAAGGGCGTTTCCGGAGCAGAGGAAATGCGGGCTGAAATTGCGACTATTCGTGCCATGCATCTTAGCGGTTTTATTAGAAACAGAGATCTTCTGCGGCCTCGCGAAGGCATTGAAGAAATCATTGAAGAGATGCACGAAGAGAATTGGATTGTCGGCGCGGTCACGGGAAGCTTGGGCGATCCGATTTTTATCACAAACATGACCGTGTTGGATAAAGTCGGTCGAAGCTGGGATTTCATTGTTGCTGCCGAAGAAATCTCTCTTGAGCACAAAAAACCCCATCCCTTTTCATATAATCTTGGGCTTAGAAAAACGGCGTTGCTGATGGGGTTTTCGCAACCTACCGAGGGAACCATAGAGCGGATAAGGGCTGCTTCCGGCGTTTGCGAGGATGGAAAGTCGGGCGTCATTGCAGCATACAGGGCTGGCGTTCCGGTTGTTTGGGTCGGATCGGACAATGTCTCAAGTCTCGAATTCAACGGGAATCCTTTGACCGGGGTTTACCCCGCAGCGACTGCAACTCAGGTTCGTGCACAAATAAACAAAATCGCGGGGCACTTTCATCGTCCGGCTCCTATCTGATACAAAAAAGGCGGCCCGAAGGCCGCCTTTCCTAATGCTCTCTCATTAAAGAGCTTTCATCAGGTCTGGGACGACCGTGAACAAGTCTCCGACAATGCCGTAATCGGCCACGGCGAAGATCGGCGCGTCAGGGTCTTTGTTGATCGCGACGATTGTTTTGCTGTCCTTCATACCTGCCAAGTGCTGAATAGCGCCCGAGATGCCGACGGCTATGTATAAATTTGGAGCGACAATTTTGCCGGTTTGGCCAACTTGGCAATCGTTCGATATGAAGCCCGCATCCACCGCTGAGCGCGATGCGCCAATGGCTGCTTTCAGCTTGTCGGCGAGGGGTTCCAATGTCGCTTTGAACTTCTCTGCGGAATCCAAGCCGCGTCCGCCCGAGACGACAATGGTCGCTGCCGTGAGTTCGGGACGCTCCGATTTTGTGAGTTCCGCGCCGATAAATGTTGATAGGCCCGACTCTCCAGCCCCTTCGATTTTTTTGATGGGCGCACTGCCGCCTTTGGCCGCCTTATCGAAGGCTGTGCCGCGCACCGTGATGAACTTGATCTTGTCGGTGGATTTCACGGTGGCGATAGCGTTGCCCGCATAGATTGGCCGAACAAAGGTGTCTTCGCTTTCAATGCCGATGATATCCGAGATTTGAGCGACGTCGCAGAGTCCGGCGGCGCGGGGCAGAACGTTCTTTCCGAAGCTCGTCGCGGGAGCAAGGATGTGCGAATATGAGGGCGCGAGCTTTGAGACAAGCGCGGCGACATTTTCGGCGAGAAAGTTGGCGTAGGCCGCATCGTCCGCGTGAAGCACTGCCGACACGCCTTGGATGGAGGCGGCTTCTTGAGCGGCCCCTGCGGCGTCAAGTCCGACAACGAGAACCGTGACAGGGCCTAGCTTCGCGGCTGCTGTTATGGTGTTTAGCGTTGCGGGCTTGAGGGATTTATGGTCGTGTTCAGCGACAACTAGTGTGGGCATGAGATTTCCTTTCGAACTATATGCGACGGTCGTTAAATCACTTTTGCTTCGTTTTTAAGCTTTTCGACGAGCGCCGCGACATCGGCAACCTTGATGCCGCCTTTCCGCGCGGGAGGAGGCGTGACCTTCAGTATCTGGATTGTCGGGGACAAATCGACACCGAGATCGGCGACCTGAATTGTCTCCAAGGGGCGTTTTTTCGCCTTCATGATGTTGGGCAACGTCGCAAAGCGCGGGGTATTCAGGCGCAAGTCCGCCGTGATGATAGCAGGGAGCTTAAGCGACACGGTTTCGAGGCCGCCGTCGATCTCGCGGGTAACCTTCGCTTGGCCGTCCACCACCTCCAGTTTTGAGACGAAGGTTCCTTGAGGCCAGCCAAGTTGTGCTGCGAGAAGAGCCCCTGTTTGGTTGCTTTCCTGATCGATGGCTTGTTTGCCCAGGATAACAAGATCGGGCTTTTCTTTTTCCACAATTTTTTTCAGTGCGCGGGCAACCCCGAGAGATTGAACTTCGGTGTCCACGGGAATATGGATGGCGCGGTCGATGCCCATCGCGAGGGCTGTACGCAACGTTTCCTGAGCAGCGGCGGGGCCGATGGTCACAACGACGGTTTCGGTCGCGATGCCCTTTTCTTTCAGACGGACCGCTTCTTCAACGGCGATTTCGTCGAACGGGTTCATGGACATTTTGACGTTGGCTGTCTCGACACCGCTATTATCTGCTTTGATGCGGATGTTGACGTTGTAGTCGATGACGCGCTTTACGGTGACGAGAACTTTCATTTTTGACACGCAATGTTGTTGGCTAAAAAAGAAGCTTGGCGAGACTTCGCCGGAAAGACTAAAGGTGCAGCGTTACCAAAGGGTAAAGACAAAAACAAGCGGCGCCTTTCGGCGCCGCTTGCTTTCACAACTTTGTTTCCTGAAGTTACGCTTGCTTGTTCTGCAAGTCTTCTCCGGTCGCCTGATCGATGGCTTTCATCGACAGCTTGACTTTGCCGCGGTCGTCGATGCCGAGCACCTTGACCTTGACTTCATCGCCAACCTTGAGAAAATCCGACACTTTTTCAATGCGTTGCGGCTTGATTTCCGAGATATGGACCAAGCCGTCCCGCGCACCCAGGAAGTTTACGAATGCGCCGAAGTCGACAATTTTGACGACTTTGCCGGTGTAGACAATTCCTACCTCCGGTTCGGTGACAATGCCTTTGATCCACTTGATCGCGGCATCCGCTGCGCTTTGGTCGATCGCTGCGACACTGATGGTGCCGTCGTCTTCGATGTCAACCTTGGCTCCGGTCTTTTCGCAGATTTCGCGGATGACCTTTCCGCCCGTTCCGATAACTTCGCGGATTTTGTCCTTGGGCACCGAGAACGTGGTGATACGCGGCGCGTTCTGACTGACCGACTCGCGTGCACCGCCGATGGCTTTCGCCATTTCGCCGAGGATGTGCATACGGCCAGCCTTCGCTTGCTCAAGCGCGATCTTCATAATTTCCGCCGTGATGGACGTGATCTTGATGTCCATCTGGAGCGACGTAACACCTTTTTCGGTTCCGGCAACTTTGAAGTCCATATCGCCAAGATGGTCTTCGTCACCGAGAATGTCGGTGAGAACGGCAAAACCGCGCTCTTCCTTAATGAGGCCCATTGCGATGCCTGCGACAGGCGCGGGCATTGGAACGCCTGCGTCCATTAACGAGAGCGACGAGCCGCACACGGTGGCCATTGAGCTTGAGCCGTTGGATTCGGTGATTTCGGAGACCACGCGAACCGTGTAGGGGAACTTTTCCTTCGGGGGCAACAGCGGATGAACAGCGCGCCATGCAAGCTTGCCGTGGCCGATTTCGCGGCGACCGGGGCTGCCGATGCGGCCCGTTTCACCGACCGAATACGGAGGAAAGTTGTAGTGCAACATAAAGGGCTCGCGATATTCGCCGTCCAGGGCGTCGACGATCTGTTCGTCTTGCGCCGTGCCGAGCGTCGTGACCACTAGAGCCTGCGTTTCGCCGCGGGTAAAGAGCGCCGAACCATGCGCGCGCGGAAGTATGCCCACTTCGCAAACGATGGGGCGAACCGTTTTTGTGTCGCGTCCATCGATACGGCGGCCCTTGTCGAGGATCATTGCGCGCACGTAATCGTACTTCATCTGCTCGACGCCTTCGGCAATTTGCTTCGGCGAGAATTCCGTTTCAGGAATGGCGGCCAAAGCTTTTTCTTGAGCGGCGTTCAGCTTTGCATAACGGATCTGCTTCGCGGTTTCGTTATAGCCAGCCGTAATGTCGTCACCGATAACAGCCTTCAGCCTGACTTGGAGCGCCTTCTTGTCGTAAGAGGGAGGGGGCAAGTCGCGCGGTTCCTTCGCGGCCATTTCGGCCAACGAAATGATCATGTCGATTACGGGCTGGAAGTTGCTGTGGCCGAAGACAACCGCATCAAGCATTGTCGCTTCCGAAAGCTGTTGCGCTTCGGACTCGACCATCAAGACGCCTTCCTTCGTACCGGCGACAACGAGTTCCAGCTCGGAGCCCGGCTGCTCGGGGCGCGGAGGATTCAGCAAGAACTGGCCATTCTTATAGCCAACGCGTGCGGCGCCGATGGGGCCAAGGAACGGGATGCCCGAAATCGTGAGCGCTGCGGAGCAGCCGATCATCGCGACGATATCGGCGTCGTTTTCGAGATCGTGGCTCAAAACTGTCGCGATGACTTGCGTGTCGTTCCGATATCCTTCGGGAAACAGCGGGCGGATCGGACGATCGATCAGGCGGCTGACGAGCGTCTCCTTTTCGCTCGGGCGGCCTTCGCGTTTGAAATAGCCGCCGGGAATCTTGCCTGCAGCAAATGCTTTTTCCTGGTAGTTGACCGTGAGCGGGAAGAAGTCTTCGCCTTCCTTCGGTTTTTGTTCGCTTACGACAGTGCACAAAACCGTTGTGCCGCCGTAAGTGGCGAGAACGGCGCCGTCGGCTTGACGCGCGACCCGGCCCGTTTCGAGCGTCAGCATTCTGCCGCCCCATTCCATTTCTTTCCGGTAAACTTTGAACATTTTGTTCCTCTTTCTTGTTTGGAAGGCCTCGCCTTCCGGTGAGTCCCGCCCCTGCCCAATGCAGGGCGGCCTTTCATGCTGCTAGTTGCTTCATGAACGTTCGTAACGGCGCCTGGAAGTAATCCCCTCCAGCACCGAAGTCTGTTTTATATTTTTGTGCAAGCGGATACATCCGGCATTCTGGGTCAGCTTTCCGACCCAGCGGCTTTTGCGCTGTTTGAGATATGCCTGATGCCGTCGCGCGGACCATGCGGATGCTTACTTGCGCAAGCCCAACTCGCCGATCAACTTTTCATAGACTGCGGGCTTTTTCTTCTTCAAATAATCCAGCAGGCTGCGGCGGTTGCTGACAAGCGACAAAAGGCCACGGCGCGAATGGTGGTCCTTCTTGTGGGTTTCGAAGTGCGAGGTCAATTGGTTAATGCGGTTGGTCAAAAGCGCGATTTGGACTTCGGGTGATCCCGTATCGTTTTTTGCGCGCGCGTGCTTGGTAATAATTTCTTTTTTCTTTTCGGTCGTCATCGACATCGGGAACTCCTTAATTAGTTGTTGTGAAATCGCCGGGACCAGGATGTCGTCCAGTGTGCCGACGCCGGTTTATGCGCTCTGCATAACCAAGCGGTCTTATGCACAAAATACCATGTTTTTGCCAGAAGATTCTTCTTTTTCACACGTTTTGGGCTTAGGATACCCGCTGTTCATCAATTTTTAAGAGCTCACAGGCCATCGTCTCTTCATGCAATTAGAATGGTATCATTGGGCAATCGTCGGCATCTTGCTGGTTGTGTCCGAGCTTCTCGTGCCCGCCTTCTTCGTGATCTGGTTCGGCCTCGGGGGCCTTATCGTTGCTATCCTATTGGTTCTTTTACCAGAAATAAGTTTTACCGCGCAGCTTCTTGTCTGGATGGCGGCATCGATCGGGCTTGTTGTCTTGTGGTTCAAGGTTTTTCAGCCGCATCAGCACAAGATCAAAGCCGGACGCTCCTCGGCAGAGGCCGTGGGCGAGGTGGGTTTGCTTATTAACGACATCAAGCCTTTTGGAAAGGCTAAAGTTCGATTTCAGACGCCGTTGATTGGCTCGGATGTCTGGGAGTGCGTCGCTGACGAGAAGATCGAAGCAGGAAGCCGCGTCAAGGTTGTCAGTGTCGAGGGAAGCCTTTTAAAAATTACCAGAGCCTAAGGGAGATCGAAAATGATCACAGGCGGGACGCTCTTTACCATTGTCCTCGTTATATTCGCTGTCGTTACGATCATGCGCGGGGTACGGATCGTGCCTCAGGGCGAGGAATGGGTTGTTGAACGTCTGGGCAAGTACTTTGGTACCTTTTTGCCCGGCCTGAATTTTATGATCCCCTATCTTGATCGCGTCGCGAGCCGCGTTATCACCAAAGATATCATGCTTGACGTTCCTCAGCAGGAGGTCATTACCAAGGACAACGCACTCCTAATCGTCAACGCGATTGCGTTTGTGAAGGTTACGAACCCCGTCAAGGCGGTTTATGGCATCGTGAACTTTGCCGATGGCATCCGTAATCTCATCATGACGGCTCTTCGGTCTATCGTCGGCGAAATGGAACTCGACGTTGCGCTGTCGTCGCGCGACAAAATCAAGGCTCGCTTGCGCGAGAGCATCGCCGAGGAAGTCATGGATTGGGGATTGACCGTAAAGTCCGTTGAAATTCAGGACATTAAGCCTTCCGCTTCGATGCAGAAGGCCATGGAGATGCAAGCTGCCTCTGAACGTGAACGCAAGGCGATGGTGACGAGGGCGGAAGGCGAAAAGCAGTCCATGATCCTTCAGGCCGATGCGCGACTTGAATCCGCCAAACGCGATGCCGAGGCTCAGGTGACGCTGGCCGCAGCATCTTCGGAAGCTATCAGAAAAGTTGCCGAAACTATTGGCGAGAAGGATGGCCCGATGGCTTACCTCCTCGGCGAAAAGTACATCAGGATGCTGGAAAAGATGTCGGGAACGGCGAACGGCAAGTTCGTTATTATTCCTGCCGACATTCAGGAAGCCGTTCGCGGTTTGTTGAGCAGGGCGAAATGACGCCTGCGGAGCGCGCCGCGTGATTCCGGAGTGGATGCCCCCCAAGGAACTGAGGCAGCAAATTCCTCGGAAAGCTAAGCCGCGCGTGCTGGCTTTTGTTGAGATTCTTTCTTGTCTTACTGTCTGGATTTTGTGCGGGGGATACGCGGCGCTTCTTTATGAAACACGCGGAGTCATCTCGATGGGGCTTCTTTTTTACGCGGCCTTGTTTGCGGTTTTTTGGGTTTTTCTTCTCTCCAAATTTTACAGGGAGATGATGCTGGTTTCCAGGGGGCAGACAACTCAAGCTATCCTCATTGGTGATCAAGAAGCGTTTCAGATCCTTGGTAAAAATTTTTTAAGTCTCGCCTACGATTTTTTTGACGACAGTGGCCTTCGCATCTCGGGAAAAGTATCGACCAGGACAAGCGAGGAGGTTCATCCTAAAAGGTTGACTGTTTTGTTCGATCCGAAGAAAAGCGCAAGAAATGTCTTGTATCCGCCGCGATATGTGATCGCTGTTGGCGGCGATCAAGCGCCGGTACCGGTCGATCCAAAGCCGCCTGCGCCGCGCTTTGTCTCCGAAAGCTGATCGGCTTGCTGCCACGATACCCGGCTATATTGTGCAACCACCATCTGCGCAATTCTCATTCCGCGCTTGATCGTGAAGGCGTCGCTTCCGAGGTTTGCGAGGATTATCTGTACTTCGCCTCGATAGTCGGCGTCGATGGTTCCGGGGCTATTCAGAACGGCTATTCCATTTTTTAACGCGAGGCCGGAGCGCGGGCGGACTTGTGCTTCGTAGCCTTCCGGCAATGCAATTGAAAGGCCCGTCGGGATCAACTTGCGCTCACCCGGAGCCATAACAAGATCCGCCTGAACGGCAGCTACCAAATCCATGCCTGCGGAATGCTCTGTTGCATAGGAAGGAAGATCGAGCCCTTCGGCATGGGGAAGTTTTGTAATGGCAACAGAAACAAAAGACATAAAACACCTGTTCTAACAAATAGAGACGGGAACAAACTGCGACAAAATCAAGCGGCGGGCTGACGGGAGCGAATTGGCGACCGGCGCTCTTCCTTTACCAAGGGAACCACCACGTCCATGCCGCACGCAAAGTAGAGCTGTCGCGGCTGTCCTTTCAGTCCCTTTATGAAAAGCGTGCCGCCCGCTGCGTACATTTTACGCGCTATACCGAAAAAAACGCGGAGGCCTGCGCATGTCATGTAGGTTAGCCGACTGCAGTCCAAAATCATCGACCGCGCGCCGCTTTGTATGCACAAAGAAATGTCTTCTTCGAACTCTGGCGCGTTGGCTCCGGTCAGATACCTGTCGGTATCCATGATTTCCGGTTCCATCACCGGCCATGCAGAAATTCCGATGCTTTGTTGCAAGGCGGCCCCCTTAAACATTGATTCGCCATTTTATCCGTTTCCGGTTTTTTCATCAATGCACTCATTTACCTAATTTTTGGCAAAAACCGGGCTTAACGAGTTTCCCCTCGTCAAAAGAAGATTGGGCCGCCAGAGATACAAATGTGGGACAGGAGGCCGTTCCCCCTTGTTTGACATAAAAAACTTCTTATCTTCACTCATATTGTTCACCTAAGAACACAACCCCAGATCCCGATATATAAATGACCAACTCCCCTTCTCCCTTATGGCACGGCACGACCATCATTGCCGTGCGGAAAGGTAATAAGGTCGTCATTGCTGGCGACGGACAGGTTTCGATGGGCGCAACCATCGTCAAAGGCAATGCTCGAAAAGTTCGACGGCTGAAATCCGGCGGAACAGAGGCTGTCATCGCAGGGTTCGCGGGCGCGACTGCCGATGCTTTTGCCCTTTTTGAACGGCTTGAGGGGAAGCTCGAAAAACATCCGGGGCAGCTTATGCGTGCCTGCGTCGAGTTGGCGAAAGATTGGAGAACCGACAGGTATCTTCGGCATCTCGAGGCTATGATGGCGGTTTCCGATGCTCAAACGAGCCTCATCCTTTCAGGCAACGGAGATGTGCTTGAGCCGGAGGGCGGTCTGATAGGGATTGGCTCTGGGGGAGCTTATGCGCTTGCGGCAGCCCGCGCGCTCTACAACATCGACACCATCGATGCCGAACAGATGGCTCGCAAAGCGCTTGAGATCGCAGCGGGTATCTGCGTTTACACAAACACCAACGTAACACTGGAGAGCATAGACATTACATGACGACGCTTTCACCCAAAGAAATTACCGCCGAACTTGACCGCTATATCGTCGGCCAGCACGAAGCCAAGCGCGCCGTTGCCATTGCGTTGCGCAACCGTTGGCGCAGGCGGCAGCTTCCGGAGGGATTACGGGAAGAGGTCGTTCCCAAAAACATCCTTATGATCGGCCCGACCGGCGTGGGCAAGACCGAGATTGCCCGACGCCTTGCCAGGCTTGCCCAAGCCCCTTTTTATAAAGTTGAGGCTACAAAGTTCACAGAGGTTGGCTATGTCGGGCGGGATGTGGAGCAGATCGTTCGGGACCTTCTGGATGTCGCCATAAAAATGGTTCGCGCGCGCATGACCAAAGAAGTCGATGCACGCGCCGCCAAAGCCGCACAGGAGCGCGCAATCGACGCACTTGTCGGGGAAAGCGCGACGCCGGAGACGCGCACCAAGTTCCGGCATATGCTTGAGAACGGGGAACTTCAAGACCGCGAAATCGAGGTTCAGGTTCAAGACACGGCCGGACAGGGATTGCCGATGTTCGATGTTCCGGGGATGCCGGGCGCTCAGATGGGCATGATTAACCTTGGTGAAATGTTCAGCAAAATGGGGGCCTCGCGGACGAAAACGAGAAAGATGTCGGTTTCGGAGGCTCTGAAGGTTTTGCACGACGAGGAGGCCGACAAGCTTCTTGATAACGACAAGGTGGTTGAGATGGCCGTTGACGAGGTTGAGCAGAACGGCATCGTTTTTCTTGATGAAATCGACAAGATTGCGGCGCGCTCCGAGAGTTTTCGGGGGGGCGGAGATGTTAGCCGCGAGGGGGTTCAGAGAGACCTTTTGCCTCTCATCGAGGGAACAACGGTTTCAACCAAATATGGGGCCGTGCGCACCGACCATATCCTTTTTATCGCTTCGGGCGCGTTTCACATGGCGAAACCTTCCGACCTCCTGCCGGAACTTCAGGGACGCTTGCCCATACGCGTCGAGCTTAAGCCTCTTTCTCGAGAAGACTTCAAACGCATCCTGACTGAGCCGGAAGCGAGTTTAATTAAACAGTACAAGGCGCTTATGAAGACGGAGGAGCTTTCCCTCGACTTTACGGAAGATGCTCTTGATGAAATTGCTCGCCTTGCTGCGGAGGTAAATAGCAGCGTGGAGAATATCGGCGCACGCAGACTTCATACGCTGCTCGAAAAGCTTCTTGAGGACATCAGTTTCGATGCGAGTGAAAAAACGGGGGAGACCATTGTTATCGACGGCTCTTATGTTCGCGAACGGCTGAGCGAGTTTGCTCAAAACATCGATTTGTCGAAGTTCATCCTTTAGGCCCCCTTTGAGTTGGGGTAATCGGAGCACAGTAATACTTCTTAACATTACACGTTCGTAATGGTTGTGTATTTCTTTTGTGTTACAACCACTTACTTCTTTTCTTCGGGCATCTTTTACTTCAGAAAAACCCGAAGAAGTATTAGAACGTTTCATGAACAACGGGTTGACTTTAGCTTTGGCTTTCGACTAGGTTTGATCGGCCTAGAGTAGAGAGAAGGCGGGATGCGCGGACCTTCCGCTCCCGTCTTAGGCGTTGGTAGCCGGAGCTTGGTTTTCGTTAAAAGGGTGGAAATCCGCTCCGGCATCCGACCTTTCAGGTATTTCCCGGCAAGCCTCGTCTTTCCTGACACTCCTTGAGAATATCGCGGGCGATCGGCGCCGCGTCGTGCGCGCCGCTGCCGCCGTGTTCGACGACGACCGCAACAGCGTAGCGAGGGGAGTCAACCGGCGCATATCCCGCGAAGAGGGCATGATCGCGTTCTCGCCACGGAAGCGTTTCATTTTTCTTTACGCCATCCAGCCGTTCAGCTTCACTTATATGCCGAACTTGCGCAGAACCGGTTTTCCCCGCCATCTCCATTCCTTTGTCGGGAATTCTTGCTCCATAAGCCGTTCCGGTTTGTTCATTGACGACAGCGTACAGGCCGTCTTGCACAATTTTGAGGTTTTTTGGATCGAGTCCCATCGACGGCCATTGCTTGGGCGCAACAACGCGATCACCGATTTTCTGTGCGACGTGGGGGGTTATAGCCAAACCGTTATTGGCTATTCTTGCCGCCATTACAGCCAACTGGAGCGGCGAAGTTAATAAGAACCCCTGCCCAATTGCGCTTACTAGCGTTTCTCCTTGTTGCCATTCCTGATGCTTGTTTGTCTTTTTCCACGCCCGGTTTGGAACAAAGCCGCCTTGTTCATGCGGGATGTCTACGTTCAGTTTTTTTCCGAAGCCGAAACGTTGCGCCATTGCCTGAATCTTATCGATGCCGACGCGCTTTCCAAGGTCGTAGAAGTAAGTGTCACAAGAGCCAGCCATCGCCTCCACCATGTTGACGGAGCCGTGACCGCCTTTTTTCCAGCAATGGAACTTATGGTCGCCGAGTTCATAATAGCCCGGACAGTACACCCGCGCTTTTGGATCGACTATATCCGCTTCCAACGCAGCAAGCGCCGTGATCGGCTTGAACGTCGATCCGGGTGCATAAACACCGCCGATGGCTTTATTCATTAGAGGCGAACGGACATCTTTGTTAAGAGAATCCCAGTCATCCTTGCTGATGCCGTAGGTAAACAGATTGGGGTCGAAACTGGGCTGGGAAGCCATCACCAGAACTTCGCCTGTGAAGATATCGAGAACGACGGCCGAGGCCCCCTCCTCGCGCGCAAGCCTTTGTTGAGCAAATTGCTGCAGGCCTATATCTATTGCTAGCGTCAGATCCTGCCCGGGAGTTGGGTCGTGCCGCATGAGCTCGCGAACCACGCGGCCATGAGCGTTAACCTCCATCTCAACGTCCCCTGCCCTGCCGCGCATATCGCGTTCGTATTGTTTTTCGACGCCGTTTTTCCCAACGCGGTAGCCGGGGACGCCCAAGATATTGTCTTCATCCGCTTCGGCGCGATCAACCTCGTTTTTAGAGGCCATTCCGACATAGCCAAGCAAATGAGCGGTCGTTTCTCCGTATGGATAAGAGCGCACTTCTCCGGCATCGAGATCGATGCCGATTAGCTCCGGCGTATGAATTGCGATCATATCCATTTGATCGCGAGTCAGGTTGTCGCGAACAATCACCGCATTAAATCCGCTACGCTCCCTCATGTCCCGTTCGATGCGTTTTTTGTCGGCATCGTCGAGCGCGATATACCTGCCGAGGTTCTCCAGTAGCGGTTTTAGTTCGTTTACCTGTTCCGGAAGAAGGACGACCCGGAATGACTGATCATTAATCGCAAGCGGCACGCCATAGCGATCAAGAATACGTCCGCGCGGCGGGGCTATTATCCGAAGGTTGATTCGGTTTTCCTCCGCCATTTTATGGTATTCGGTTCCTTCAATAATCTGAAGGTAATAGAGGCGTCCCGCCAGTAGCGAAAACAAGGCTGTTTTTGCGCCGCCAAGAATTATGGCCCGGCGGGTGAAGACACGAGATTTTTCGGTGTTGCCGGCCATTAGCTCTGACTCGTCGTACTACGTTGGAGATGGATTAAGGCCCATCCCGCAATCGGGAACAACACGATCCCTAACACCGCTTGCGTCAATACCGGAAAAAATGGGGCGATTTGCCATTGGAGAATTCCTTGTAAGGCCCATTGCGAAATCATCATCGATGTCGCCGCGATGCAGTATCCGGTCCATAACATTAAAAACGAGTGCCCCGTGAAAACGCTTCTTTGCTGAAAGATAATTTGATGCGCTATTGTGAACAACATTGCGGACGGCCCCAACGGGCCATCAGCGATGACGTCGTTCAGAAGCCCTATGCCGAATGCCGCAACGGGCGGAAACAAGTCAGGCCGGTGCGCGGACCAATAAAAAACCGCCATGAACGAAAGTGGCGGCATGACCATTCCGATGTATGGGATTGGCCACACCCCTACCCCAAGCAATGTCATGAAGAGAGCCGATGCCAATGGCAGCGCCGCTCTCAACCATAAATCAAGGCGTTGCCACAAAGCTTCCATTACTTCTTTTTGCTCTCGGCCCGGAGCTTGTTTTCAATGTGATTAAGGACCTTGCCTTCTAAGCCGAAATCCACGAGACGAACATAGGTTATGCGTCCAAGATTGGCGCTTGGAACAACGGCAAAGTTTCCGCGCGATGTTTCTTTCAAGGTTCCTATCGGAAGATTTGGCGGGAAAACGCCGCCGTGCCCGGATGTTGTTACGTGCGCGCCTTCGGGAACCGAGGCATCGCGAGTCAAAAACAAAAGCTTTGGTTGGGCGGAGTTGTCGCCTGCGAGAACGGCGCGATCTCCCGTTTCCGTTATCGCAACGGGGATTCGTGAGTTTAGGTCAGAAATGAGCCAAACACGAGAAGACCATTCGCCGGCTTCGATGACGCGGCCGATCAGGCCCTCTCCCGTCATTGCGGCCATGCCTTCGCGCACACCGTCTGCTTTTCCGGCGGTGATGATCAAGCCGCGCGCGTAAGCGCCTCCTGTATCGGCGATAACTCGCGCGGATATGTATGACGCGCGAGGTTCGGTTTTAAAGTTCAGCAGAGAGCGGAGTTCACGATTTTCTTTTTCGAGAACAGCGACCGTATTCTGCCATTCGATCATGTGCACATTTTCTTCGCGAAGGCGCGCATTTTCGGAACGCAAGAAAAGCAACTCGTGCACGGAAGCGCTGATTTCCTGAACGGCATTCGCGGGTCGCGATAAAACGTCAAGAACAGGCGTAAGCACGTCAATTGTCGACGACCTCATAGCGGATACTGCGTTTGGTTGCGTGCGCGAAAGAATCATCAGGCACACAGCAAATGCCGTAAAGACAACCGGCGAGAAACGTCGCGAGAAACCGCGCCATGATAAGACGGTTGTGGACGAGTACCATCTGGATGAGGAAGATCGGCGAGCAAGCATCATAGGTCTTGGAAGGAAGCAACGTTAAGGACTTCTTAACGCAGATATCGTTCCGTGCCAACACTTTATTCACAAATTTTGCGTTACGCTTCCGGATTCTTCAGGCCGTCTCTTTTTCGCGAGAGAAGCATCATTATCTCTGCCGCCGTCTCCTCTATGGATCTGCGGGAGACATCAATTACGGGGCATTCGAGCCTGGCGAAATAACGGCGCGCCTCCAGCAGTTCTTCACGAACAGTCTCGGGGTCCGTGTAGGCCGTTTCGTGATGTTCCTTTAGCATTTTCAGGCGATTTCGCCGGATTGCCACCAGATTATCCACATCCTTCGTTAGACCCACAATAAGCGGCTTTTCCATCCTGCCAAACTCTGGCATTTCGCGGCCAGGCACAAAGGGGACGTTTGCCGCTCGAATGCCCCTGCCCGCTAAATACATACACGTCGGCGTTTTGGAGGTTCTCGAAACGCCTATGACAATAACATCGGCGTCTGATAGCTTTTCCTGGCCGTGACCATCATCTTGAGCCATTGCAAAGTCTATCGCATCTATTCGGGCGAAGTAGTTGGCATCCAGCGTGTGCTGGCGCCCCGGATTATGGGCAGGTTGTTTGCCAAATAGGGAAATAAGTCCTCTTAAGATTGGCCTCAACACTGAAACGCAAGGTATGTCGTTTTCATCGCAGTATTGTTCGAGCATCATTCGCAGATCCTGATCCACGAAGGTGTAGAGGACGAGGCCATAGTTATCACGCACGCCGTCGAGAACCATTTTTAGAAGGCGTTCGGAACGGATAAGGCTCCAGTAGTGCTTTTTGACATCGACATCTTCAAACTGAGCTAAACAAGCTTTTGCGACCGATGCGATGGTTTCTCCGGTCGAGTCGGAAATGAGATGGATGTGATACGACATAGAACCTATGAGTTATGGGGATAAGTGGGGTATTTTGATCTGGTGGCGTTTTTTATACTCTTCGTACAAAATCGTTCATACTTTTATCACCAACTTGGTTAACGATGATTTACTCTTTGTTAATAACTGGGATAAGTTTGGAGGTCGACTTTTCCCCGTTTTCCACAGAGTTATCCAACCCATAGTTTAATAAGGATTAATAAATAATTACGAACAATGAACAAAAATTAACTTGGGTTTATGAAACGTAAAAATTTTGTGCGCAACTTGGGTATCACCTTTTATGTCTTTTTTATCCCCATAACCCACTGTACCAACTTACTTCTACTATCTATTTATAAGATTCTTATTAGGTGAAGAGAGTGGGAAAAGTTTGTCTTCGAGGGAAAAAAGGATTAAGTTTTCGAGATAAGAATGGTTAACGAGACAATAAAATTAATCTCTCTTTTTTATTAATGATTATGAATAAAAATTTCTGTTTTTGTCTTCCAGGATCAGAAAACTTTTGGAGAATGAATAATATAGTTTTGGTTAAGGCCTGTGCCGCAAGGACTTCTTGACTTTAGATGCTTGTTTGTCTAAAGAGGCTGTGCTCCGGCGCAGTCGTTTTCGTACTGAAAATTTTTCTACCCGTCGGACTCTCACCAAAACAACTGGCGGAACTTGTCCAATGGCGGACAGCATCGCCATAATTTCCCGATAACGAAGGATAAAATGACATCTACAAATTTACGTGAATTGAAAGCCAAAACTCCGGCTGAACTTCTTGCTATGGCAGAAAAGTATGGCGTCGAAGCCGCCAGTTCCATGCGCAAGCAGGATATGTTGTTTGCTATTTTAAAAATTGTTGGCGAGCAACCGAATCAAACAATCACTGGCGAAGGCGTTTTAGAGGTCTTGCCGGACGGATTTGGTTTTTTGCGATCATTTGAGGCGAATTATCTTCCGGGCCCGGATGATATCTATGTTTCTCCGTCACAGGTTCGGAAATTTAATTTACGCACCGGCGACACGGTTGAAGGTGAGATTCGCTCTCCCAAGGAAGGAGAACGCTATTTTGCCTTACTCAAGGTCAATGCGATCAATTTTGAGGAGCCTGAAAAGGCCCGCCATCGTATTGGGTTTGACAACCTTACGGCGCTGTATCCGACGAAGCATCTCAAACTTGAAATGCCGGATCCGACCAAGAAGGAATATACCTCGCGTATCATCGATCTCGTTTGTCCGTTGGGCAAGGGGCAGCGCGGGCTGATTGTCGCGCCTCCGCGTACCGGCAAGACGGTCATGATGCAAAATATAGCTCATGCAATTACGACCAATCATCCGGAAGTCTATCTCATCGTCCTTTTGATCGATGAGCGTCCGGAAGAAGTTACGGACATGGCTCGATCTGTTAAGGGCGAGGTGATCAGCTCCACATTTGACGAACCGGCAACGCGCCATGTTCAGGTTGCCGAAATGGTCATCGAGAAGGCCAAGCGGCTTGTCGAGCATAAGCGCGATGTGGTGATTTTGCTCGATAGCATCACGCGGTTGGCTCGCGCTTATAACACCGTCGTTCCTTCATCCGGCAAGGTGTTGACGGGTGGCGTCGATGCGAATGCGTTGCAGAGGCCGAAGAGATTTTTCGGTGCGGCACGTAACATCGAGGAGGGCGGGTCTCTCACGATTATTGCGACGGCGCTTATTGATACAGGCAGCCGCATGGATGAAGTTATTTTTGAAGAGTTCAAGGGAACAGGTAACTCGGAAATTATTCTTGATCGCAAGCTTTCGGACAGGCGCACGTTCCCCTCTATCGATATCACGAAGTCGGGTACGCGCAAGGAAGAGTTGCTTGTCGACAAAGCCACGATTTCGAAGATGTGGGTTCTCCGCCGCGTGCTTATGCCGATGGGCGTCATCGATGCCATGGAGTTCTTGCTTGATAAGCTCAAGTATTCGAAGACCAACGCCGACTTCTTCGACAGTATGGGGCAGCCTGGCGGAAATGAGAATGGCGGCGGAACGCCGACCGTTCAGCGTGCCACAATAGCGCGCCGCAGTTCATCGTCCGGGCAGACAAATACGGATAAAGAGTAAAAGGAGGGGCCTCGATCTTATTTTTGATCAGAGGCCCTTCTTCTAGGATTCGTAGGTTGGGTATCGACCGTAACCTTTTTCGGTTCTACGCGGTTTCGACCGGCTTGTTTTGCGGCATACAGAGCTTTGTCTGCACGACGCAGAATATCGTCGAAGCCGCTGTCGTCTGGGAGAAGCTGGGCGATACCGATGCTCACTGTGCATGAGATTGCTTGATGTCCGCAGACGATCGGCTTTTCTTCAATGTGTTTTCTTAGACGATCCGCAACGTCGTAAGCTGCGGAGATCGATGTTTCAGGCAGTATCACGGCAAACTCTTCTCCGCCGACGCGCCCGATACAATCGGATTGCCGGAGGCTTTCGGTCGCACGTTTTACAATCCCTTGAATAACCGCATCTCCGGCGGCATGGCCGAAAGTATCATTGATCGGCTTGAAGAGATCGATGTCGATCATCATTGCTGTGAGGTCGCGCGAGAAGCGCCGCGCACGGCGAACTTCCTGTTCGGCAAGACTCTGGAAATGCCCGCGATTGTTGATGCCCGTCAGCGCGTCGATGGAGGCTTGGCGGAAAAGTTCGGCTTCTAGAATTTTCCGTTGCGAGATATCGTTGAGCGCTACGAGAAAGGCCGGCGCTCCGTTGTAGTCTATGGCGATCGACGCCAGCTCTGCGATAAAAGCGCGGCCCTGAGAGGTTTTCATCCGGACTTCGATATCGCGTACGTCTGAAACGGTTTTAAATAAATTTAGGAGATTCAGCCTGTCTTGCGGATCGACGAAAAGCTCGATGGCGGTTGATTTAAGAAATTGACCTGCGCTCTTTTGGAACAGCAGGCAGCTCTTTCTGTTGACGAACATGATGTGCCCGTCGTCTCGTCTCGAAATGTAGATTGGATACGGAAGGATTTCCAAAACGGAGCGGAGTTTTTGTTCGTTTTTGAGAAGGCCGTATTCTAGCTCCACCTGGCGCGTAATGTCGTAGGCGGTTAGCATCATTGCGGGTCCATCGGCCCATGACACAGCTCGCAACGTGACGGCACACCAGATTTCTTGTCCGTCTTTTCGGATGCCTCTTGAACGGCCTATGTATGACTCCTTGATGCCCCGCATCATTTCGTCATATTCAATTTCCAGACGGGGCCACACATCGTCGGGGACGAGTGTGCGGAGGAGGGGGAGGGCTAATATTTCGGTTGCGTCCTTGTAGCCAAATGTGCGGGCGAAGGCATTGTTGGCATAGAGCGGCTTGAAGTTTCTGTGAACAATCACGCCTTGCACAAAGTCGTCAAAAATGGAACGGAAGTCGGACGACTCCGGTTTTTGTTTCTGATTGCGGACATCCTCGTGTCGCGTGCTTGTCGAAGAGGGAAGGTGTTTTTTCATTATGCCTTTTGGGACGCTCACCCAAATATTGCAGGTCGGAATAGAATATACAGAGACTGGTAAGGAAGTCTTTAACGCCGTGCGCTATTAAGATTTTCAGCTACGAGATCGGCGGCGGCATATGAGTTTCCGGGTCCATATCGGGGACAATGTGTAACGACGGTGTTGTTTTTTGTGTAGCGCGCTTATTGTCGGCGATAAGCTCTAGCACCTCAGGCGACATGGTGAGGTCAAATATCTCCCGTGCCGTGCGCTCGAGATCGTAAGGATCGGAAACCAACACACCGCCGATGCCGTTTTCGGCCATCCAAACCCCATAGTAAATTAATCCGATGAGACAAGAGAGGTCGTGGAACAACTCGCCTATGCGATGCGCCATAGATCTGAATTCGGGGCTTTGCCAGCCGAAGGTGATGGCTACGCGGGTTAAAGCGTGAATGAAGTCGTTTCCAAAACATGCGCTATCTGGCTGGTCATGGGAGGACGACCCAAGCCATTTCTTGATGGAGGTCTTGCTTTCCATCATGATTTCGACACGAGGATCAAGGTGCATCGGGAGAAACGATATATCTTCGAGGCGGTTCGTAATGATGGCCATGCCGATGCGTTCGGCGCGCAAGTACGAGAAACTGTAGCTATCTCGAGAAAAGTCCGGGGGCAGGGGCGATGCGTCAAGAATCGCTTTGCGCGCGAGAGCTAACGTGTCGCGCGTCATGTCAAATTGCTTTTGCAAATCCTCAAGCGTTAATAACCGTCCCATTTTCCCTCAAAATAAAGGGAGTTGTTCGTATGATCCAAGTGTACGGAATAATGATAACGATATTATTAATTAGTGCGTTTTTGATTGGTTTTTGTTGATTTTGTGGGCTGTTTCCCTTATTTGTCCGCGATGTTCTCGTATGATGTCATTGTGATTGGAGCCGGTCATGCCGGTTGCGAAGCCTCGGCGGCTGCAGCCAGAACGGGCGCTCGAACCCTTTTGCTGACGCATAAGTTGGAGACTATCGGCGAGATGTCGTGCAACCCTGCTATTGGCGGGCTTGGAAAAGGGCATCTGGTACGGGAGATTGATGCGTTGGACGGCGTTATGGGGCGTGTTGCCGATGCAGCCGGCATCCAGTTCCGTGTGCTAAACCGGAGCAAGGGGCCTGCGGTTCAGGGGCTTAGGGCTCAGGCGGATCGAAAGCTTTACCGGCAGGCGATGTTCTCAGCGCTTTTGGGGCAGGATAACCTTGAGATTAAGGCTGATCCCGCTGAAGATATTATTGTTTCGGAGGATGGTGAAATATCCGGCGTAATTACGGCGTCAGGAGCGAGTTATTATGCGCGATGCGTTGTTATCACGACAGGGACGTTTCTTCGGGGGCTTATTCATCAGGGAGAGACGCAAACTCCGGCGGGCAGGATCGATGAGCCTCCATCGTGTGGGTTGAGTTTTGCGCTTGAGCGGGTGGGGTTTGCGCTAGGGAGGCTGAAGACAGGGACTCCGGCGCGGTTGGACGGAAAGACCATTGATTGGAGCGGGATGGAGATGCAGCCGGGAGATGAATTTCCGGTTCCGTTTTCGACGCTAACTACCAAGATATACAACCCTCAGGTTGCTTGTGGGATTACTCATACAACCGACAAAACACTCGAAATCATTCGGGCGAATTTACAGCGCGCCCCGATGTATTCGGGTCAGATTAAAAGCCGTGGGCCTCGATATTGCCCGTCGATAGAAGATAAAGTCGTTCGGTTTGCCGACAAGGAAAGGCATCAAATTTTCCTTGAGCCTGAAGGGCTTGGTGATGACACTATCTATCCGAACGGCATTGCGACCTCTTTGCCGATTGATGTCCAGGATTCCTTTATCAGGTCGATTGGCGGTCTCGCCGAGGTGCGGGTTGTTCGATACGGGTATGCCATCGAGTATGACTATAGCGATCCTCGCGAGCTAAAGCCGACGCTAGAGACTAAGCGGGTGCCAGGGCTTTTCTTTGCGGGGCAAATCAACGGGACGACTGGGTATGAAGAGGCGGCGGCGCAGGGCTTAATGGCGGGGCTCAACGCCGCTCTGAAGGCCGGGGGACGGCCAGCATTCACCTTAGACAGGTCTCAGGCATATATTGGCGTGTTAATTGACGATTTGGTGACTAAAGGGGTCAACGAGCCTTACCGGATGTTCACGTCAAGGGCAGAGTACAGGCTGACGTTAAGGGCAGACAACGCAGATCAGAGACTAACTCCGAGAGGCATAGAGATCGGATGTGTTGGGGGTGCTCGGCAGAAGGCTTTTACCGAGAAGGTGCGGGCGCTTTCCGATGCTCGACAGCTTATGGGTAATTTAAAGGCGTCGCCTAATAAACTTGCTGCCAAGGAAATTCGGGTTAATGCGGATGGCGTTGTTCGATCTGCGCTGGAGCTTATTTCTTACGGAGATATTTCGCTCTCGAAGCTTACCGATGTTTGGCCTGAACTTGTCGGAATTTCGCCAGAGGTTGCGGAGCAGCTTGAGATCGAGGGGAAATATGCGGGGTATCTGGAGCGTCAGGACATCGATATCCGGGCTTTCCAGAAGGACGAGGCGCTGCTTCTTCCCGAGGATATCGATATAGATGAAATTGGAAGCCTGTCGACAGAGATACGGCAGAAGCTTCGTCAAATCCGCCCCGAGACTTTAGGGGCGGCGGCCCGTATCCCGGGCGTGACCCCAGCAGCGGTGATAGCGCTTCTGCGCTATGTGAAAAGAAAGGGAAACGGGGTAGGGTAGCCCTTATTTCCGGAACGGTTGTATCCCATGACTCAGGACGAAGAAAGGTTTCTCTCTGCCTGCCCGGTTACCTGTGAAACTATCCACAGGCTAAATCTGTACAGAGATTCATTAATTCAGTGGAATGAAAAATTCAATCTCGTCTCCGAGAGCACACTCCCTGCCATTTATACTCGCCATTTTTTGGACAGCGCCCAACTCATGCCGTTTATTCCCGATGGGGCGCGCGTGCTGGCTGACGTGGGTGCGGGGGCGGGATTCCCGGGACTCGTTTTGGCTATTCTTGCAGCGGAGAAAAAAAAGCCTCTGCGCATCTATGAGATCGAGAGTGTAGGGAAAAAGGCCGACTTTCTTCAGGCTGTTGTCGATCAGTTGCGGCTTGACGTTGTCGTCCGGCGTGAGCGCGCCGAGAGTATTCGCGATATTAAGGCGGATGTTATCACGGCTCGCGCGGTTAAAGCCCTTCCCGAGCTTTTAAAATACGCCAAGCCCTTGATGAAAAAAGAAACTATCTGCTTGTTCTTAAAGGGCAAGAGCCTGAGTGAAGAATTGACAGATGCTAAAAAATATTGGACATTCGATGCCGATATTTACCCCAGCCGGAGCGACGATTCCGGGCGGATTCTCGTCATAAAAAATCTCCGACGCAGGCACTAACACCAACATGACTTCTGACTGCCGCATCATAGCTGTCGTAAACCAAAAGGGCGGCGTTGGGAAAACCACCACTACAGTAAACCTCGCGACGGCGCTTGCTGCCGTTGGAAAGCGAGTTCTTGTTGTTGATGCCGATCCCCAGGGGAATGCGTCGACGGGCCTTGGGTTTGTGCGGGCCGAACGCGGCACCGGGACTTATGAGCTTATGTTCGACGGAATGTCCGTTGAGGATGTCGCGAAGCCGACAAACGTCCCCAGTCTTTCCGTTATAACGTCATCGACCGATTTGGCCGGGGCAGAGATACAGCTTGTGACTACGGATCGTCGCGAGTCGCGCATGAAGGATGCGCTCGATCGCAGCGCGAAGGATTACGACGTCGTTTTTATCGATTGCCCGCCGTCGCTCAATCTCATTACGCTTAATGCGCTTGTGGCGGCTCATGCGATTTTAATCCCGTTGCAGCCTGAATTTTATGCTCTTGAAGGCGTGTCCAGCTTGCTTCAAACGATTGAGGCCATTCGTTCGCGCTTTAATCCCGACCTCGAGATTCAGGGGGTCGTTCTAACGATGTACGATAAGCGCAACAGCTTGTCGGATGCGGTAGCCAGCGATGTTCGGGCATATTTCGGCGACAAGGTTTACGAGACGGTTATCCCTCGCAATGTGCGCGTGTCCGAAGCGCCT